>PWMA01000156.1 GCA_003558335.1 Candidatus Methanofastidiosia archaeon
TCTGGTCGTGCCATAATATATTTCTCCATACCGACTTCGCTACCAAATGGCATGAATTTATCCGCCCATCCGGATTCTATGGCAGGTATCATTGTAGGGTGAGGATTCAATGCCCAGTGCGTACAGATTTTGCCCTTTAGGCCCATCTCTTCACCAAATGTGGGGAGTAATAACTCGGTAGCTGCGGTGTTAAAACCTATTCCGTGATTTAGAGTTTTAACCTCATATTTTGAATAGACTCCAACTAAAGCCAACATGCCTATGAATATTTGTGATTCCGTGATAAGTCTTGGATCCCTTGTGAAAAGAGGTTCAATGTAATATGGCTCTTCGGTTGGTATAATAAAATCAATCCACCCTCCAGGTACATCCACACGAGGGACTTTATTGACAATCTCATTTACTTGTACTATTACAATACCTTTTCTAAATTTTGTAGCTTCAATTATTGAATGGGTTTCTTCTGTGTTGAATCCTGTATAAAGATTTCCTTCTTTATCAGCGGCGTTTGCGGCCACAAGACATACTTTTGGTGTAAGGTCAAGATACGTTCTAGCAAATAATTCTAGATATGTATGAATTGCTCCAATTGTTATCTTCCCTCCCATCACCATATTGGCAAGCCTTGGTGCTACAGGTCCAGAGTAACAAAAATCGACTTTTGAGGCTATTCCTTTTTCAAAAACATCTAAGTGCTCCGGCAAGGCAAGAACTGACTGAACCATATGAATATTGTTGACCTTTGAAGGATTTACTTTTGCAAAACACTTAGCCAAAAAATTGGCTTGTTTTTGATTGTCTCCTTCAATTGAAACTTTATCTCCTGGTTTAATTACAGTCTCCATAAGGGCTACAGCATCTTCTGGATCGATTATTTTAGTTCCTGATTTGACGAATTTTTTTGCTTCTGTAAGTCTTTTTTGAGTATCTTCTCCTTGTTTATCCCATCCTTTTTTCGCTCTCTCTATTCTATCGTCATGGGGTATTCCTGACACTTTGCCGGGTGTTTGAAATATATCCCTTAGGTAGTTTATATCTTCCATAAGTATCACCTTTTTAGGGAGTACCCAGCTTAGAGAGGCTCGAGAAGCATTATTACCTGTCCAACTTTGACAAGATTTTCATTTGATACCTTAACTTCTGCAACTCTGGCTTTTCTTGGTGCCGTTACCTCATTGAACATTTTCATGGCTTCTACAAGTGCTAGAACTTGGCCTGCTTCCACTGTGTCTCCTTCTTTTGGAAGGGGGGTGGCCTTATCAAGTGTAGTTCCAGGATGTACATAACATACGCCTGGTGTAGGGGCTGTTATCTCAATCGCATTTGAAGACGCAGCTGCTTTTGGCTCTTCCTTTGCCTCGGGAGCTGGTTTTTCCTCAACTGTTTCTTCAGAAGTCGTTGGTTCAGGTGTTGGAATTCTTGGTTGAGGGCTAGATTGAACAGCTGTACTTCCACCTGCTACTACGGTTCTAATCTCAACAGAATCCTTTCTGACTACCAACTCTGCAATGTTATTTTTTTTACAAGCTTCAAGAATTGATATTAAAGATTCTAAGTTCAACATTTATTTTTCCTCCAAAATTATTTCTCTTACCTCTATAAGGTAGTTGTTTTAAGAGATTAAAAACTAATTTAAAAATCTTTTGTTTATGTTTATTACAAACTGCAACAAATATTATGAAAATAAATAAATAACAATATATTAAATATATACTTTTACATTTTATTGCCAAATTCAGGCTATGATTTCTAATTTTAGGCCTAATATTTAAGTTATTTTAATATATTTATAAGTCATCATTTTATATAGAAGCTTGCTTGCAACAAATTCTGAAACTGGAAGGGAATCATGAGGTGCTACTTCTACAATGTCGACACCTACTACATTTCTATTGAAAAAAACTTCTTTTAAAAACTCGCATGTGATATACCATTGAAGTCCGCCGGGTTCGGGTGTTCCTGTTCCTGGAACTATCGAAGGATCAAATGCGTCGATATCAAAGGTTATGTAGACATTTTCAGTCAAATTTTCAATTGCCCTACTAAACCAGTTTTTATTATCATATACGTCTTTAGCAAAAAAGATAGTGTAGTTTCCATTTTTTAATTTAACATGCTCCTCTTCTGAAAAACTTCTTATGCCAACTTGGACCATTTTACAGTGCTCTTCAACTCTTGACATTACTGAGGCGTGGCTATATTTATCGCCCAAATAAGCGTCTCTTAAATCTAAATGCGCATCAAAATGTAAAACAGAGAGATCCTCATATATTCTTTTGGCTGCTTTGACTGGGGCTTGAGATATAGAGTGTTCCCCCCCTAAAACACAAAGAAATTTATTATCGCTTAGAATTTTATAAGACTCTTCTTCTATATCTCGCATTACTTTTTCCATTTTTTGATTACAATTGATTTCATTTTTTGTATGAATTCCCAAATTACATGTAGAAACAAAGAACTCTTCATCGAAAAGCTCCATGTTTTGACTAGCATTTATAATAGCTTTTGGGCCTAAAGATGTCCCACCTTTATAGGAAACTGTTTTCTCTAAAGGTACTGGCAAAACAACAAAAAATGAGTTACTGTAATTTGAAAAGTTCTCTTCAAGGCCTCCGTAATTATCTGGCAAATCCATGATAGATCAACTATTCAACACTTTTAAGAAGTTTCAAGGTATCTGCAAATTTTTTTGCATAGATTTTACATTGTTTGTCAGTTCTATTGTCAGGCGCCTCTATTGAAACTGGACCATAGTGATCTGCATTGTGAATACCTACAACTACCATGCCGTGAATTAACATTGCATTGAGAATTGATAAGAGAGTTGTTTCGTTACCGCCACCAATATAAGCGCTTGAGGTAAATGCTCCGCCAAGTTTTCCAGAAAGTTCGCCGTGATACTTTACGCTTTTATCTATGATTTCTTTCATCTCAGCTGCCATGCCGCCGTAGTAAGTTGGAGAGCCCATGATTATTCCATCATAATTTAATAAAAAGTCTGGTGAAGTATCAAGTACATCCCTAACTTCAACGTCAACTTTTTCCTTTCTTAGATATGATGCAAGTATATTTGCAACTTCTCTAGTGTTTCCAGATTTTGAATAATATAATATTAGTGTGGATGCCATTTTAGTCCTCTACCTCAATTTTTATTTTTCCTTTTTCATAGCCTCTAAGGGTTGAAACCATACCAATTACAGTATTTTTTATGAATTCTTCAACAAAAGGGTTTAATTCTACTTCTTTTCCATTTATTTTGATTTCGACTTTAGACATATTAATCCCCATCTTTATTAAATCATTTTATTTATAAATATCTCTGTTAATTATCATAAAATAAATATATGAGATATTTGTCTATTTATTTCAATAATAAATTATTGATTAGTTTTATATATTAAAAAATTAATAGAAGTATTTGGAGATAGTTTGGTAACTGAAAAAATTCTAGAAAGAGCAAAACAGCACCAAAAAAAAGAAAAATTTGTGAGGGACATCTTTATTTCTAGGGAAGAAGTAGACAATCTAAGACATATTACTTTACCCTCAGGCGTCCAATTAGACATTAAAAGATTAAAGCAAGGATTTGTAGCACGTTTTTCGGGAGATACTGAAAAAGTTATAATGGTAGTGAAAACTCTTTTTGATGATTGAATTATAAGTAGCCATCTAAACTAGATTGGTTCCTATCTTTTTTGTTTAACGAAATCTTACCATACATTCCGCCACCGCCCGGCTCTATATGGATGTTACCTTCCCTGAAATCTACTATTGCTTGGGCAACTTTATCACCAGCAATTTTTTCTATTTCGTCCCTAGATGCAATTATGAGAACATTTATTTCGTTTTTAAATGATTGAATCAATAGTTTCCACATGTCTTGTACTTTTTTTGAATTTACTGATGCAAGTCCCATCGACTGGACTAAAATCTCTGCTAAGGGTATAGTTTTAAGATATTTGGGCCTATGAGGAGGATGAGTAACTTCTTGATCGCAAAGTTCTTTTACTCTTTCGGCGACTCCTTTTTTTATTAGACCGCCGCAAGTGCATCTATTTTTTATTTCTGTTGTTTTTCTAGTTTTATATTTCTTATAGCATCTTGTACATGCAGTTATGTGATATTTACCAAGATCCGGATCTATACCAACGTTTAAGACAAATTTATTTCCTCCACGTCTTAGAATAGCATTTGCAATTTCGTCATATGAATTGTCCTTTACTTTTAACCTATTAAACTCTCTGCCTATTCTATGTGGCCATGGAGAGTGTGCGTCTGAATTGGTCATGAACGTAACATCTTTTAATTCCGATATACAGTCTGCCATCTGAGTATCTGCAGAAAGACCAAGTTCAAGAAAAGGCACGTTTTTTGTTTTATAACAATCTTCTAGAGAATCATATTCTTTGTATATAGAAGTCCAAGGAGTAAATGCGTGTGAAGGTCCAACAAGACCATCAAAACTTTTTACAATATCTAAAATCTCGCCTCCTCTTAAATTGATATTGCATCTTCCATCTGTATCTAGGTTTGGAGATTTACCTTTTATTTGATTGCGAAACTCTTGAATAGAGGATATAGAAGGAAAAATAATTAAATGGTGCACCCTTCTTTGATCTTCTATCTCTGTAGTTAAAATAAATCTTGTTCCACTTTTGTGCTCAAATGTGCCTTCGTCTATTTTTGAAACGTTTGAAAGGAAATGATTAAGCCATTTACTATTAAGGCAATCACCTGAACCTATTGTGTTTAAGCCTTTAAATTTTGATTGTTCTGCAATAGCTGGAATTTGCATATTGTAAGAAGTTCCTCCAGAGTACATAGAATGAATATGAAAGTCAACGTTTATCATAAACCTATTATTAATTATTACTTTTATAACGTTTATTTATGTATAATAAACATCACAGATAATTTTAAAAGAATGATTAAATCTTATAATTATATGAGCGTATATGACGTTGCTATCCTTGGAGGGGGTCCGGCCGGAATTTCCGCAGGAATATATGCAGCAAGATTTAAACTAAATACTGTTATTATATCTGAATCCTTGGGAGGAACAGTTGAAACTGCGCATCTGATAGAGAATTATCCTGGCTTTGAATCTATATCTGGATTTGAGTTGGCACAGAAATTTAAAGGTCATCTTGAAAATTTTGAAGTTCCTAACATAAAAAAAAATGCTGATTCTGTTATTAAAGAAGATGATACATTCACAGTCAAATTAAAAGATCAAGATGTAAAGGCAAAATACATTTTAATTGCTACAGGAACAAAAAGAAGAAAATTAGATGTGCAGGGTGAATCAGAGTTGTACGGAAAAGGTGTAAGCTATTGTGTAACTTGTGATGCCTTTTTTTATAAAGATAAGACTGTTGCAGTTATTGGAGGAAGTGATGCTGCAAATATGGCAGCTATACTACTATCTACGATAGCAAAAAAAGTCTATGTTATTTACAGAAAAGAAAAGCTAAGAGGCGAATTAGTTTGGATTGAGAGGGTTATTAAAAATCCAAAGATAGAAGTATTATACAAATCCGCAGTTGTTGAAATAAAAGGTAAGAACTTTGTTGATGGAGTAAAATTAGACACCGGAAATGAGATCTCTGTGGATGGTGTATTTGTTGAGATTGGCTCAATACCAGAATGTTGTTTTGCAAAAGATATTGGGGTTAAAACTGATGAAAAAGGATATATCCAGGTAGATCAATCCCAAAAAACTAATATAGATAAAGTTTATGCTGCAGGAGACGTAACTTCCGGCTCCAACGGATTTCAACAGATTCTAACTGCTGCAAGTGAAGGAATAATTGCAATAAAGAGTATTTTTGATGACATGGAGATTCGAAGGTAAGACTTATGAGAAAAGAAATTAAGTATATTATTACCGCATTAATCTTAATTGGATCATTGTTGATGACGGGGTGTAATGATTCCGATCCTGAAAAAGTTCTTTCAGAGACTGATAAAGTTGAAATAGGAAAGATCTTAGAAGATATGGAAAGTGATGTTGAAATTCTTTTGTTTATTTCGGAAAAAGACTGTTTTGGTTGTCAAAAAACAGAAATACTTATGAGTGAGCTTGAACAGATTACAGATAAAATTTCAGTTAAAGTTTTTGACAAAGAAACCAATAGTGACCTTTCTATAAAGTACGATATTGAGTTAGTGCCTGCAATAGTTATTATTGGGAAGGAAGATTATGGAATAAAACACTATGGATTTCCTGGAGGCAGAATATTTGTACCATTCATTGAAGCCATTATACTCTCATCAATGAAGAAACCTAATATTTCAGAAGATTTACAGAGGAAAATAAATAATATAGATGATCCTGTTGAAGTAAAAATATTGGTAACATCTACATGCCCATATTGTCCAGATATGGTTAGATATGCCTATCGTTATTCAATTCTTTCAGAGAACATATATTCAGTATCAATTATGGCTAATGAGTTTGAAGAATATACTGGCAAATACAACATAAGAGGGGTTCCCACGATGATCTTTAACGAAAATTTTATTAGAGATGGGCAAATAGGGGAAGAAGAGTTTCTAAATTATATTGTAGTGTCATGATGAGGAGGAAGAGAAAATGAAAAAATTTATAGTTTTTATAATAATAGGAGCGGTTATATTCTTTGTTGGTTGTGCTTCCCAGCCAGATGTGCCAATAGAAAATGATTTATCAAACAATGAAGATGAGGGTCCAGTGCCTGAAAATCTTTATGAACAGATATCAGAAGAAGCCGTTTGTCCTTGTAATAGCAGATTTAATTTAAATGATTGTAGAGAATATGTACCAGATTGTGAACACCTTCCTGTTGTTGACAATATAATAAACGATATGATCTCTAAAGGTGAAAGTAAAGATCAAATACTGAAAGCTCTTGATGAATATAATGAGAAGATACTAGAAGATAAATTAAATAAATTTAAAGAGTCACAAGCAAAAGATAATGTAATATTGATTTACTTTAAATCTGAAATTTGCCAGTTATGTGTTGAAAAAGAGCCGGTAATAAACGAGATACGGGATACATATAGAGGCAAAATAGACATGTATGAATTTGATGCTATGGCAGATAGACCTGTTTTTGAATACTTTGGAGTAATTAGAGTTCCTAGCATAATCTTTTTTGATGGAAAAGAACGACTAAATGAGACTCCTTTTACAAATATAAGCATAGATCTTATAGGTCCGTTGATAGACTATACGTTAGATAAAAAGAATTAAGCAATAGTTGCCTCATACCCAAACACTTTTAAATATCATTATTGATAATCTAATGTGGTAAAGATGAAAGTAGTTAATATTATCACTTTTATAGTGGCTTTCATGCTCCTTATTTCGGGAATCTATGGATTAAACTTGGGACCCTTTTCAATTGAAGGTGGGCAACACCAGAGATCTAATCAAATTGGGTCTTACCTTTGTATATCCTGTATTGGATTGAGTGGAACTAGAGTAAGTCATGATTTAACGGATGAAACTCTAGAAAGATTAAAAAAAATAAATTATCCTGTAGAAATATGGGTTTTCACTTCAGATGATTGTCCAACTTGCCCTGATGCAAAAGCGATAATATTTAACTTTACTGTTGAAAATCCTAACATAACTTACCAAGAAATTAGACTTGAAACTCAGCCCGAATTGTTTGATACGTATTCTGTATCGGAGCTGCCCACAACTATTTTCTTTAATAAAGATGGTGTTGTATTAAGAAAAGACAATTTTGTGTATAAGATAATAGGTATTGATAGATTACAGGAAAAAACGATTGAAGCAATTGAAATGGTGAGTTAATGGGAAAAATAAAAAAAATTAGAACTCTTTCACAATCCATTTCTTTAGTTTTGATAAACATTGGTTTTCTTGGAATCTTTGTAAAACATCTTACATTTCCTGTATTTAACTGCTATGCGTGCCCTTGGGCTTCCATAGGCTGCCCCATAGGGCTATTACAAAATTTTGTAATGAACGGTCAGGTTCCGACATATGTCATGGGAGCGATGGGATCTGTATTTGTAGTGGTAGGTAGTGCATTTTGTGGTTGGATCTGTCCTTTTGGATTCTTCCAAGATGCAATTGATTTTGTTAAAGGTATCATTAAAAAGAATAATAAAAAAACAGTGCGCAAACGTAAAATAAACTATAAATCAATAGATTTATCCTTAATAACTAGATTAATAGTTCTTTTGACTACTTTAGTTCTTGCATTTACATTTGTAGATACTATATTTTGCAAATTATGCCCAGTGGGAACAATTCAAGCGGCGTTTCCATACCAAATAACTTACGGATTTTCTTACAATATATGGTTGGCAGCAAGGATTGGAATATTAGTGTTATTACTTGTTATGTTTTTTGTTATTAGTAGATTCTGGTGTAGGTATCTATGTCCAATAGGGGCCCTGGCAGGACCTTCAAATAAGATAAGTCTTTTAAAGATGTATCACAATGGAAATAATTGTGATGGATGTAATATATGTAAAGATGTATGTCCATTAGACATAGATGTTATGAAAGATCAAAATTCATCAAGATGTACAAGATGTGCTGATTGTATAGATAAATGTCCAAAGGGCCATCTAGCTTTTGGACTAGATATCTTTGGACTTGTGGCCGTTTCCCCATTTAAAAAGAAAAAGCCTAAAGTTCCTGAAAAGAAAGCTGTTGTTACTTCATCAAAAGGAATTCCTGAAGTAGAAAAACGACTAGAAACAGAAGTTTCGGAACAGAGAAGACAAGATGTATCAGAAGAATTCAAATATGAAGACAAAGAAAAGCTAGTTGAAAGGCCAACTTATATGGGATTCAAAAAGGGAGAAAGAGTATACGTCCCTTATGAAGAAATAAAAAAAATAGGAATTAGACCACCTAAGACCTCTTTGTCTGTTCTTTTAAAGCAGTATTCTGAAGGACGCCTCGGTGAGGATTATAATGCTACTGAGGCATTTGTAGATGAAACTGTGGGAGAAAAGTTAAGAGATACTCCAAAAACATTTCCAAGAGAAGAAGTAGATAAAAAATATTTTGAAAAGTTTAGAATTCCAAAGAGAACAGAGTTGCACTCAGAACACCTGAAATACCTAAAAAACCTTGATGTTTATTTAGATGTTAAAGCTATAGCAAATAGCATTGATGATATTCCTGCTGTTCTACTTGCCATTGTAGATGGTTCTGACAGAATCAAATTTCAATATATGAATACAAGAGAACAAAGCGCTAATTGGTATTATAAAGACAAGTTGCCTTCCGTATACATCAATGAAAAATACTACAATAGTTTATTTTCTGAAGATGAAATAATATATAAGATAAAGCTTGAAAAATACATGATAGAAAATACCAGCTTAGTACTAGATTATAAAAAATGTATCGGTTGTAATGCACAAAACTGCAAAAAGGTATGTGATATTTTTAATAAGATACCTCCAATGGAAGATGGGTACAGCGTATATCCATTGAAAGAATTTGATTGTACTCTTTGTGGAAAGTGTTTAGTTGAGTGCGAAAGAGGTGGTATCTCATTTATTTTTGGTGAAAAACATATCGAAGATTCTAACTTTAGTATAGAAACTATAAAGAAAAATAGAGAACTAATCTCAAGTATCGACCCTAAAACATTTATGTTGTTCCTTGAAAAAAATAAAAAGCATTCAAACAGAGCACTCAATTATGCTATTGCTTTATCGTATTTATCCCATGGGAAACTTTCATACCAATTAATCGACATTTCAATAAACGAGGAGTTGGCTTTAAAAAGAAATATTAGCGCAGTACCTTGTTTCTGGATATCAAACAAAATACAAGTTTCAGGTATGATTTCTGAATCTTCTATTTTAGCGTTTGTACGTAAGATTTCAAAGTGGAAAGAATGAATTTGTTAGAATTATTTTTAGTGGGGGCAATACAAGGATTTTTAGAATTTTTACCTGTTTCGAGTTCAGGAAATGTAACCTTAATCTTGATGAATTTTTTTAATGTTTCTCCTTCTGAGAGTTTTTCTTTATCTATATTTCTTCACATAGGCACACTTCTAGCTGTAATAGTATACTTTAGAAATGATTTAATGAGTATCTTAAAAAGTCCAAAGACAGATATAAGATCACATTTTCTAATAATATCTACTTTTTTTACGGGTGTAGTGGGGATTCCGATATATGTTTTATTAAAATCACTTTTTGAGAATGTACAGATAGATATTGGTAATATCGTTATAGGCTTATTTCTCATAGTGACGGGTATTGTTTTAAAGTATGTGCCAAAATCAGGGTTTAAAAAAGTAGAAAATTCAAATAAATGGGACATGATTATTGCAGGTGCTGCCCAAGGTTTTTCTATTATTCCTGGGATATCAAGATCTGGCACCACCCTTGCAGCATTGTTTGGAAGGAAATTTGAAAAAGAGGACGCATTAAGAATTTCTTTTTTGATGTCAATACCGGCAATTATTGGAGGATTAATTTTAGAAATAGAAGAGACTTTTTTTATGGTAGATTACTATCCTGCCCTAATTAGTGCATTTGTTGCGTCGATATTAACTATTAGAATATTGTTAGAATTTGCAAAAAGGTTAAATTTTTCCTATTTCTGTATTGGAATAGGATCTGTAACTGTTATACTGTCATTGATTTTTCTTTAATCTTTGCATAAATATTTAAATCTAAAATTAAATAGAATTCCAAGCTCTGGAGAATTTATGTTATTCTGGATAATATTGTACGGGATATTGGCAACCATTTTTTTTGTTTTTACATCGTGGGCAGTTACTAAATCAGGTCGGCAGAATGATAAAAAGTTTAGATTATTAATCATATTAACAGGCATTATTTTTCTTGGAGGCATGGTCTTTGTTATTCCGTTTATAGATCAGCCCAGGTTAGCAAATATATACATTAGATACTCTCTAGGAATATCTTTATCTATAATTGGAATGGTTATTAGAGTTTATCCTTTTTTGTACTTTAAAAAAATGAAAACACGCTCTGATCTTATTAAACCATCTAGACTAGTAAAAAGTGGCCCTTATGGTATTGTAAGACATCCGCAATATATGGGCGGTATAGTATTTATTGTCGGATGGTTTTTGATATGGGGAGGTATTTATAGCATTTATTTAATTCCTTTGTTGATAGTTTCTATATTGTTGCAAGCATTTATTGAAGAAAAATACATGTTAGAAAAAGAGTTTGGAAAAGAATATGAAAAATATAAGGAAAGAGTAGGCATGTTTTTCCCCAAGATTAAATAGATTTAATAATAAGTAGAATACCATGATAAAAGGTGTTAATTATGACAATTTGTTGTTTTCCTAATTGTGCATATCTTTCAGAAACATCTAGAATGATCGCAGTATACAAAAAACTTGTTTCTATGGGTGAAAATCCCTTAATGGCTACTCATGGAGGAACTTATGAGTACCTTCTTGAAAAAGAGTCAATACCATTCAAGTACGTTATGCCAATTTTTTCTCATGAAAGATCACTCGAATATGTTGCTGCCAATCGTGGAGAAAGAGGACTTTATGGTATGGGGTATTACAAAAATGATGAAGAGCTCAAGCAGCATGTACTTTCAGAGATTGATTTTTTTAGAGATAATAAAGTCAATGTTGTATTAACTGGCTGGACTTTATCAAATGTTATTTCAACTAGAGTTTTAGGCATTCCGTTGTGTGTGACTCATTTGGGATCTTTTGTTCCACCAATTATTGAAAAAGTTGGCCTTATTTCAGATAGAATTCCTAAAGTTATATCCAGTAAGATTTTCTATTTAGGTACAACTCTAGGTATTTTTCTAAAACCTTTCAATAATGTTGCAAAAGAGCTTAATGTGGCCCCTTTCAAGAGTATATTAGAGCTATGGATGGGTGATTTGACTCTAGTTACTGATTGTCCCGAAGTAACTGGGATAAAGAAAGAAGATATAGAAAACTGGAAGCCAAATAATCCCAAATTATACAGTAGGAATCCAAAATTAAAATATGTAGGAGCAATTTATGCAAAAGTTTTTGACGATATTCCAGAAGATGTAAAATCTTTTTTAGATGATAGCGAAAAAAAAGTATATGTTGCTCTTACTTCTAGTAAATCTGATTATGTTTCATCTGTCTATTCAGTTTTAAAGGATATGAAAGTAAAGACTATTTTAGTTACCACAGTCCATAAAGATATAGTAGATTATAGTTCCAATATTCTTATCAAGAAATACCTTCCATCGCATAAGATTATGCCTTTGGTTGATTGTGCCATAATCCATGGGGGACAAGGAAGTACCCAAACTGCAATTGCTTCAGGGACCCCCCTAATCGGATTTCCTTTGCATGAAGAACAGTACTTAAACTTAAAGATGATTGAAAATCGTGGTGCAGGAATATGTATGCCTTTAAAATCTATAAAAAAGGGAAATTATAGGGATTCTATAAAAAAAATTCTAATGGACAATTCTTTCAAAGAAAATATGCTACGTCTAAAATTATATCAAGAATTTTATGATGGGCCAGAAAATACTGCTATAGTCTTAAAAGACTTAAATAACTCTTTGGATTCTAATTTGTAAAACATCGCCCGATTTCAAATTTAGATGTGCATTTGCATTTCCAAGATATTTAGAAATTTCTAGGTGTCCGGAGGAAGAATATAAGGCAATCAAGTCAAAATTTTTTCCCTCTTTGTAATGGGTTAGAACAGGGATTTTAAGATCTGAAATTTCAATTTCTTTAATTTTAATATCTTCTTTTTTTAGATTAAGAATTATATTCCCAAAAGAATCTATATAAAGGACTGATAATACTGCACTATCATTATTAATTTGTTTCTGATAGGTAAGAGTAGACTTTTTATGGAACTTTTCTAAAAAGTTCATTTCACCAAGTTCTAATAATGCTGCGGTGGGAGCAAATATATCCCGTCCATGAAAAGTAGTAGAGATATTAGTTAATCCATATTTTGATAATTTATGATGTAGTTTTTCTAAATCAATCTTAAAAGTATCTCCCTCTAAAAAAGAAAAAACACCATTGTCAGGGCCGACAAATGTATGATCATCGTATTTAATCACTATAGGGACTCTTTGACTCCCAACTCCTGGATCAACTACAACTATGTGAATAGTTCCTTTGGGAAAATGAGAATAGGAGTTAAAGATTACAAATGCTGCTTCATATATAGAATGTCTTCTTATATTATGGGTGATATCAATTATTATAGATTTAGGATTAATTTTATAGATTGGACCTTTAATCAGTCCAGCATAGTAATCATTAAAGTCAGTGATAAGTGTTATCATGAAAGGATATACTTGACGAATCTATTAAATTTAACTATGTGTGTATTTATAAAAATACAAATCTTACGAAACATTTAAATAAGTTAACTAATAGTTAAGTTATAGTGGACGCATGGCTACAACTGAAGAAATATTCGATATACTGGGGAATCAGACAAGAAGAATGATACTTGAAATGTTAGCTAATTCTCCTTGTTATACTACCGAGATAGCTGAAAAATTAGAAATAGGACAAAAAGCTATTAACGAGCATCTTAAAATAATGCAAGAGCTAGGCCTTATTGATCTTTTTATTCTAAGGCAGAAAAGAGGAAGCCCAAGAAAATATTTTAAGATAAAAGATAATATAAGGATGGAGCTCTTTGTTGCACCAAGAGTTTTTGATGCTTCGCTTAAAACTGAAGAAATTAATTTAGAATCAATTTTTGAACGGTATCCAGAATATAAAGAATTCTATGAAGAGTTAAAGTTTGATTCAGATGTACGGAAAGTCGGTAAACAAAAAGAAATTCTTGAATATCTAAAAAAAGAATTAGTTGAAATTGACAATGCAAAAGCATTCATAGAAACATCCATATCTCGACTAAGAGAAGCAATATACAAAAGTATAGATGAACTAAATCTCGAAGAAAACGAGAAAAAAGTACTTGTAGAAATTGTATTGAAAGATTCATATTCTCCTAAAGAAATAGCTAATGATCTAAACTTAGAATTAGAAGAAGTAGTTGAATCTATCAAAATGCTAAGAAAAAGAGGAGTCTTATAGGATAATTTTTTAAATTGTGTAACTCTAACTCCAACAGGTGCTATCAATGGCCGAAGATCTTGGAGTTACTATTTCTAAAGATAAGGATTTTTCTGAATGGTACAATCAAATTGTTGTAAAAGCAGGGCTTGCTGATTATTCCCCAATTAAAGGTTGTATGGTAATAAAACCTTATGGTTATGCAATATGGGAAAGTATTAAAGAATTTCTAGATGAAAGAATCAAAGAAACTGGCCATGAAAATGCATATTTTCCCCTTTTTATTCCTGAAGAATTTTTTGAGATGGAAAAGGAACATGTCGAAGGATTTACACCGGAAGTTGCATGGGTTACTCATGGAGGCGATACAGCTCTTGAAAGAAAGCTAGCAATAAGGCCTACTTCTGAAACAATTATTTATTCAATGTATGCAAAATGGATAAGAAGTTGGCGCGACCTACCTTTGATGATAAATCAGTGGGCTAATGTCGTAAGGTGGGAAACAAAGATGACAAAGCTTTTCATAAGGACTCGAGAGTTTTTATGGCAGGAAGGACATACTGCCCACGCTACTAAAGAAGAAGCTGAAGAAGAAGTAAAAAAAATGCTTGATGTTTATAGGGAAGTTATGGAAGATTTACTTGCAATTCCAACAATTCCAGGTTATAAAACGGATAACGAAAAATTTGCTGGTGCTGTGTATACTATGACAATTGAATCTTTGATGGCAGATAAAAAGGCGATGCAGGCAGGTACATCCCATTTGTTAGGACAGCATTTTTCTAAAGCTTTTAATATTATATTTGAAGATAAAGATAAAGAAAAAAAATATGTTTGGCAAACTTCATGGGGTATGACAACTAGAACTGTTGGAACTCTTGTAATGGTTCATAGCGATGATAAAGGGCTTGTTTTGCCTCCAAGAGCCGCACCAATAAAAATTGTAATTGTTCCAATTATATTTAAAGAAGGTAGGGAAGAAGTAATCAAAAGATGTAAAGAAGTTCAAGAATTACTCGGGAAAAAATACAAGGTAAAATTAGATGATAGAGAAGGATATACGGCAGGATTTAAGTTCAATGAGTGGGAACTGAAAGGAATTCCAATAAGAATAGAGATAGGTCCAAGAGATGTAAAAGAAAATAAAGTTGTTATTGTGAGACGAGATAACTCTAAAAAAATCTTTTTACCAATTGAGAACCTAAGTTTAGAAGTAGATAAAATAATGGAAGATATACAATATAATCTATTCTCAAATGCTAAAAAATTCTTGGAGGAAAATACATTTGTTCCCAGAGATTACAAAGAATTGTCAGATGTTTTAAACAATCAAAAAGGTATGACAAAGATTAGTTGGTGTGAGAGAAGTTGTTGTGAAGAAAAAATAAAAGAAGAAACAGGTGCAACTTCATGTTGTGTTCCTTTGGAACAGAAAGAATTAGAAAAAAAATGTATTGTGTGTGGTAAAGAAGCCAAAAAAGTAATCTATTTTGCAAAACATTATTAAAGGGTCTTTGACATATATGGGCCTTCTTTTTTATAATTAAATTTTCTATAATATTCTCTTGCGCCTATACCTGAAATTATTGCTAGTTTTTTCATGTCTAAATCTTCTTTGACAATTCTTTCTGCCTCAAGTAATAGTTTTCTTCCATAACCTTGGTGTTGCCAACCAGATTTCTTCTTTTCACCTATTCGTATGAGGCCGCCATAAACATGGAGTTCTCTTATTATCCCTGTAGGATATTTAGAAATTTCAGCTCTATGGGCAAATTCTGAAGGATTTCTCAATCTAACATACCCAATCAAGATATCTTGTTTTACATCTTCAAAACTTATAAAGTATTCAGTTCCTCTAGAGGCTTCATAGCTTTCACATAGTAATTTAATATCTTCAAAATTAGGATATGTGTTTTCTTTGTGAGCTTTTCTTCCAACTTCTCTACATCTAATACATTTGCATTGAATATTTCTAAGATTAAGTTCTTCTTCTATCATCTGCCCAAGATTTGAGCGTTTAACTCCAGACTGAACTAAGGTTGAAGGTATATCCCTCTGAATTCTCATAGTTCTCACCCATTTAGGCATGAATTCCTTTATTTTTAATATGAGTTCCATAGCCTGTTCGGTTGTATATGGAGTATATTCGCCTCGTTTCCACATCTTGTACAGTTCAGTTCCTTCAAGAACAAGGCAGGAGTAAAACTTGACCATATCAGGTTTGAATTGATTATTATTGAATATAGTTCTAAAACTATTTATATCCTCTTTAAAAGAAGATCCAGGTAAACCCGGCATCATATGGTAATTAATTTTAAATCCTGCATCTTTTAGAATTCTTGTCGATTCAATTACATCTGAAACAGTGTGTCCTCTGTTGACTTTTGTATATATTTCATCTGATATAGTTTGAACTCCCAATTCAACTCTAGTTCCTCCATAAGAAAGCATTCTATTACAGTGAATTTCTTTTGCCCAGTCAGGCCTAGTTTCAAAAGTTATTCCGATGCATCTAATTTTTGACTTTTCATTGATTTTTTGTGATTTCTCGAAAGTTAATGGTTCTTTAGACAAAACATAACTAGCAAAATCAGAAGAAACCTCTTTATTTCTAAATCTATTTATTAAGACATTATTAACATAATTTAAATCGTACATATTACACAAACTATTTTCGTCCTTTTCTGGATCAAAATAATTCATTGCATTTAGACATTCTCTTATAAAATATTCTTGATAATCTAAGGACTGTGAGGGAAAAGTTCCGCCCATTATTATAAGTTCAACCTTATCAATTTCATGGCCTGTATTATGAAGTTGCTTTAATCTATGAAAAGTTTGAAGAAAAGGGTGAAATTTAAAGTTTAGAGCCCTCATACTAGCAGGTTCGTTTCCTGTGTAACTTTGGGGAGTATTAATCGCATCACCGGGACAATAAATGCAGGTGCCATGTGGACATTTGCTGGGTAACGGCATAACTGCAACGACGGCAACGCCAGACATAGTCCTTATCGGCCTTTTAATTAAAATATTAAGAAAATCTTCTTTTCTATCTTTAAGACACTCTAAAATATCAGAATTTCTAGGAGTCTTATTTAGATTAAAGACACTAGCAATCTCAGATTTCTTTAGCTCAAGTTCTCTAGAATTTTTAATGTTTCCATTCAAAAACTCTGTTGCTAATTTTTTGCAGGCGTCTTTATAGCTCATAATATCCAATTGTTGTTTAGATTATTAAAATTGATTGTTTCATTTTGTGAAACTTTTTAATAGACTGTTTCAAGATAATGCTTTTATATCGTTTCAAATAACTAATTATGTGGTAAAAATGATTAAAACAATGAAAATATCTTTGTTTGTCTTAATATCAGGACTTCTAGTGGTGACTCTGCCCATCGGAGCCTTAGCTGAAGAATATAGCACTGCCACAACATCTGCTATATCCTATCTAGAAAGAATTGATCCCGAAAATCCATATCTTTTTCTTGCAAAGGACACAGAAAGCACGGACCCGCAGACATCCCTTAACTTAGCATTGAAAGGAATCATAGAAAGTGACAAAGGACTAAAAGAGGAAAACTTAAACAAAGCATTTGAAATAATGAGCTCTCTTCAATTAATACCTGAAGATAGAAAGGATATGTTTAATATCCTAATGATTGAATCAAACTTGACACGAGCACAAATAACCATGAGAGATTCAAAAGAAAATCAAAATATGAGGCTTTTATTTGCCTCTGAAGAGTTACTAATTCAGACTACAGAAGAACTTGCTGAAATTAACGAAAATGGACTAAGTGAAACGATGTCCCAACTTAAGCGGATATCAGAATACCATATAGATCTATCATCAGGATATTCAAACCTTTACAAAGATATGGCTTTAATATCTTATGAGGAAAATAGATATCTTGCATCGACGCTTTTTTCAATATATGCTAAAAACGACAATAGAGTTTTTAATGAATCTGTGGAAGATATTCTAACAAGATTTGAAAATGACTGGAATTCTTTTTTTGGTACAGATGTTTACAAAGACACACCTTTTGGCCCTGATTCTCTAAAAGAGCTTCAAAATAAAGCAGAAGAATACAGCGAAGAAGGAAACGAAGCTTTTGCATATGTAATAACCGATTATATCAAATTCCAAGCAATGTCTTATACAGAGTTTATTAATGCAATTGAGGAGGGAGGACTTTAAATGGCAGAAGATGGGAAATGGAAAAAATATTCCAGAAGATGGGAAAAAAAGGCTAGAGATTACAAACAAAAAAACGATGAACTAGAATCTAAATTTAATGCCATCACTCAAGAAAATGAAAATCTTAAAAAAGAATTAAATTCTACGCAACAAGAAAGGGATAAAGTAAAACAGAAAGGAGAGTTTGGATCAGTTGCTTTAGCAGCTATTCTAATACTTGGTATACTTTTTGTAGGCTCTGTTGCAGGTTTGGCCCTATTGTACAATACAAATTTAGCATTGACGTCAGATAATGCAGATCTCCAAGTAGAAATATCTTCTCTAAGGGGCCAAATAACTAGACTTCAATATGAAAAAGGTGTTTTAGAAGATGAGAGAAAAGATTACCTTAGTGAAATAACAGATATCGAAAAAGAATTAGAAAAGGTCAAAGGAGACAGTGAAGCAACAATAAGACTTCTTCAAAGAGAACTCTTGTCTTTAACAAATAAAGTATCGAGGCTTGAATCAGATATCAAGACAAAAAATGACACCATAACATCGCTTCAAATGAAAATTACAGAATATGAGCGCAGTCTAAGGTGCTTTACCGTTGGTATAACACCAACTTCAAGAACAGCGGACACAGGTGAAGACCATATTTTACACTACACTTTAAATGTAAATTTCCCAGGTTATCTATGCAGAAGTATACAAATTCCATTAAAACTAGAGTATGACTACAATGCATCTGGAGAAGACAAAGACATCTTTAAGCTTACAGCTTCAAGCGCTCAGTGGTGTTGCAAATAAATTATCTAATATATTTATCTCTTTTTTTACTTATTTTTTTACCATAGTATATAGATTGTTTTTCTAGCTCTTTTTCTTTCTGTTTTAGCCTTTTTGAGTATCCAACATGCCCTACTGTAAAAACCAGAACAAAAAATATAATGAACAGAAATGAGTTTATTAATAGTAATTCTACCATTTTATCAGGGTGTGAACCCCTCATAATTTCCCTAATTGAAACACCAATGAAAGAAACTATATATGTAAAAGTGGGAATCTCAACAGAGATCATTATAGCCTTGATTTTATCCATGATATCTAGAGAATCAATTAATAAATATATAAATATTTAGGTAAAAAATATATCAATCAATGAATCTAATTGAAGTATTCTTTATCTCAGGTATGTAATTTGAAATATCAGATTTTATAACTTTTTCAAGAGAATCTTTGTAAGGAGGGTTGATACCGCTTAGTTCCATAGTTAATTGTTCATCCTCAAAGGTAATTTTCTGAGATGTGAGATCAATTCCAGGAGCCCTAATCTTTAGAATGGAGCCAATCTTTTCATTCAAATCATCAATTTTATTGAGCACTGTTAATTCGTATAAGAGTGTTTTTCCTGCAAGTGGATGATTGAAATCAAGTTTAACTCTTCCACTTGATACACTCCTCACAGTGGCCCAATGGCCATTAACTTCTATTTTCAATCCTGCCCTTGGGAATACTCCATGTTTTTTAAAGTCGTTTAAATGCATAGTTTGTAGTAGAGAAGAATCCCTTTTACCAAATCCTTTATCAGGAGTCACTTCAAAAGCTTTTGTTTCACCAACTTCAATATCCAATAAAGATTCATCTAATCCTTTGATAACATGTCCAGCGCCAACGATAGCTTGAATTGGTTCATATGTAGTTTCCTCGTTATAAATATTGGCTTTTTTGGCTATTGTTTCATCTGTTACATCAAAAATTTTACCTGATTCTTTAATTTTGCCAACATAATGTATTTCAACAAAATCTCCGTTTTTCAATGTATCACCTATTTGTCTTCTATTCCATTCTCAGTTACAAAGAATATTGCTTCTCCTTCAGGTAAGCTTGGAGAGTCTACAAGTCTTGCTATTCTTTGGCCGCCTTTTGCTTTTCTTAGGTATAGTCTAAGCGTAGATGAGTGTCCAAGAATATGCCCTCCTATAGGTCTTGTCGGATCTCCAAAAAAAGCATCAGGCTTTGCTGAAACTTGATTTGTAACGAACACACTTACATCGTGATTAGAAGCTATGCTATGTAAAGTCCTTAAATGTCTTGCAAGCTTCTGTTGTCTTTCGGCTAGTGTTCCCCTTCCAACATATTCTGACCTAAAGGATGAAGTAAGAGAATCAATTACAAGTAACTTTATTTTTTCTGATTCTATTATATCAACGGTTCTTTCAGTTAAGAGCATTTGATGATCTGAATTAAAAGCTCTGGCAACTTTAATTTTGTTTAGAGTTTCAGTTGGATCCAAACCCGCTCCTTTTGCCATTTGAATAATTCGTTCAGGTCTGAATGTACTTTCAGTATCTATAAATATTGCGCCAGCATCCAGTCCTCCTTTTTCAATAGGTAGTTGGACATTTACACAAAGTTGATGGCCTATCTGACTTTTACCGGAGCCAAATTCACCAAAAGCTTCAATTATTGCTTGAGATTCAAATCCACCGTCGATAAGCTCATCAAGTCTTTTACTACCCGAAGTTATTTTTCCAATAAATTTTCGCCTTTCTAAAAGTTCATTGGCTGTTAAAAATCCACCTACGTCGGCTGCTTCTCTTGCAGCTTCTATTATTTTGGATGCAGAGCTTTCACCAATCTCTGCTATTTCGAATAGTTCTTTTGGTGAAGCGACTGCTATTGACTCTACAGTTCTAAATCCAGACTCTCTTAATTTGTCTGCCGTCTTGGGTCCAATACCGGGAAGATCTTCAAGATCTTTAATTTTTTCCATTAAATCACCGTAAAGATATCTTTAGCCTTGGAAACAGGATTTATTTCCGTAATTTCAAAACCACAGAATTCTTTTAAGTTATTTTTTTCATAAATCCTAGCTTTAATATCGTATTCCTTCCATGATTGTATTTCTTTTTTAACTTTACCCCTTATTGTGCCAAAACCATCATCGCAGATAACAATATATCCATCATCATCGTTTACAATATGCTTTACTAAGGGTGAAATTATACAATAATCATTTTTTGATAAGGTATCTATTGTTTTGTATTTTGGATTTAGAATGGATTCAAGAGCTGGGATGTTATTGTCTCCTTTCTCAATAGAGTCTGCTCTAACAAACAAAACATCTGAATCCTTTTGAAGTATTCCACTTATTTTGACAGATTCGCCTACTTCAAAGTTTTTATCATTGATATTATTTAAGGACACAGGGATACTGCCAGACTCATCAATAATAACTAAGAAGTCACCCTCTATTCCTTTCACTCTTGCAAGTGCATTAACATTTTCAGAAATATTGTAATCAGCAATTTTTTTCTCATCAGGCAACTCTTCAGAGGGCATAGTTTGGATTTTAGAGCCCAATCCAAGATGGGCTTCAAGAGAGTTATTAAATCTTATATTACAAGATTCAAGTACAACTTCAGCCCCAGGTATTAGGGTGGCTATGTAATCAGCTTTTTCGTCCCACATGACAACTATAAGATCATTGTCTCCATCACTTAATAAAAATCTACCAACCTTTCCAGTTCCACTTTCTCTTGTAAAAGTCCTAATATCGTATATTTCTTTGACCGTGCCTTCTAGAGTTATCCCCCTCATATTCTCGTTGAGATCGGAAATGGAAACTGTAGAGGACTCTAATTTAGGTATATCTTCTCTTTCAGCTTTTTCAGTTGAAATTTTAGAAGAAGATCCAAGATTAATATCTACAGAGTTTAGGCCAGTTTTAGAATATGCATTTTCTATAGTTATAAGATCATTGATTGCAAGATTGTTTAGTAGTTCCGTTTTTTTATCCCACAAAGTGACTCTTATTTCTCCTGTTTCATCCTTTAACATGAAACTTCCGACTTTTCCAATAGAGCCGTCCTTTTTGCCAAACTCCCGTATACCAAAGATTGTAGAAACTCTTCCAGTAACATCGATGTTATTCATTTTATCTTCAATATCTCTTATTTTGAGTTTAACATAATTAACTGCAGGATAATCAGAGCTTTCTTGTCCACTAGATATATTTCCATCTCTTCCAAGGCTAATTTCAAATTCGTTATTGAGTCCTTTCCTCAAATAGCCATTGGTAATCTTAACAATGTCGCCTCTATTAAAATTTTTGAGTTTTTCTATCTGATCGTCCCAAAAAACAACACGTATGCTGCCAGTTTTATCGGCAATTACAATATTTTGAACTTTGCCTTCTGCCCCATTTTTTCTTTGAAAGGTATTATAATCGAAAATTCTCATTATTCTTCCGCTAATATCTACGTGTTGCATTCCTTCCTTTATATCTGAAATAAAAAAGTGTTTTTTTTCCTTGGATTGCTCTTCTATAGATATACCAAGTTCACCTGCTATTAAAAGTAGAGCCCCCTCCTCAGATAAAAGACCGCCAACTGATTGGATTTTTTTATCAATTTGT
Source organism: Candidatus Methanofastidiosia archaeon (assembly GCA_003558335.1). Lineage (GTDB taxonomy): Archaea > Methanobacteriota_B > Thermococci > Methanofastidiosales > Methanofastidiosaceae > Methanofastidiosum. The sequence continues at coordinate 22,643 of PWMA01000156.1, forward strand.
TCTTTTAATTCACTTTCAGAAATAATTTCCAATAATCGTTCATAAAGAGTTTCAGCTACCATAGGATATCAGAAAGATTTATTTCTTGGCATTTATAAAATTTGGGGTATGTTTATGAATAATTAAAAATACAATTTCAAATACTGAAAACTGAAAATTATAAATACACAATACCAAAAGATAAGCTTTTATACTATAATGGGTTACAATATTTATGAATGTAAATATAAAGTGGATATTACTAGTTATTGGAATTGTTTTGGTTTTTGGAGTAGCCTTTCTAGGCCAAGATACAATCTTCAATTTCAGTGAGGAGCCTAGAATATCTGCTGATGTAGAGGTATTATCTCCTAGAATGTTGATAACAAACGAGGAGATGGGAGTTTTAACATTAGAAAATAGGGGAAAAAGTGGAGCAATTGAAATAGAAGTTCAAGATGTTACACCGTTTACAGTTATTTTTGACTCTGAGCCACCTTTGTTTTTAGAACAAGGAAGGATTTCGGTTATAAGATTTAGAATAGTGGCGGAAAAAGAAATATTAAGGCTTTCTGACACTAGAAAAAAAATTCCTCTTGAATTTAACATAAATTATAAAAATAGCGAAGGGATTTCCATGAGTGAAGTCGCTGCAAAAACAAACGTTGAAGTTTACAGACCTAAGTTTGAGATTAAAAGAATAGATTTAGGCGGAGTTTTAAGAACAGAGTTACAATTAAAACATGGGCAAAATGGCCTTTTGATGATAGATATTGAATCTGATCAGATTTTTAAAGAAGGAGATTATTGGATAGAATTTATATCCAATTATCACGATATGGAGATAAATTCTGTAGATAGATATCCATCAGAAAAAATACACAATGGTTACAGATTCATTATTCAGAATGCTCTTCCTGCAGACAGAAGAACTACAAAATCTTTTTTAGTTAAAGCAAATGTTTCTCCTGGTAGTTATGAAACAAGATTCATAATAAATACTAATGTATTTTGGAGAGGTATACTGCTCGATCAAGGAACTATTAGAGTAGTTGTGACTGAATAAGTAGAAGTCTTTTAAGATATCTAAGGAAAAATACGCTAATAGATAAGTAGTTAGTACTGCAAATATTACCAAAAAGCATATAAATAGGCAACGGAACTTTTTCATGCTAGTTCTCTAGCGTTTTCAATGAGCATTGATTAGAGGGAGATATATTATGGATGTACTCGTAGGAAAGAAAAAAGCAATGGCATATGTTCTTGCTATAGTCACTGGTTTTAACTCTGGTGAAAATGAGATAACCATAAAGGCTAGGGGAAAAAGTATATCTACAGCTGTAGATACTGCAGAAATAGTAAAGAGTAGATTCGTTACTGAAGCCAAAATAACTGATATAAAAATTGGTACAGAGCAAGTCGAAAATAGAGCAGTAAGCACCATAGAGATAACGATGAAGAAATAAAATTTCTTGAGGGATATAATGGGCAAAAGACCACGTAAATGGAAAAAAAAAGGCAGAATGCGCTGGAGACATGTTAAAAAGAAGATGAGAAGAATGAAAAGAAAGGCTAGAAGGTAATTAATTCATTCTTTTGCCCTAGTTTTAGATAATTTTTTTAATAAAGTTTTTTTCTTTCTTTTATGAAGAGAAGAAAAGTTGTTACTTCGTTTTTATATAAAAATGGAGAAATATTGCTGCTCAAACGAAGTTATAAAGTGGGCACATTTAGGGGTAAATGGGCAGGAATCTCTGGATATATTGAAGAAGAAAGTAGTCTTGAAGCTGCTATAAGGGAAATTAAGGAAGAAACAGGTGCCAGTGAGGAAAACTTAAAACTTCTAAAGAAGGGATTGCCTTTTGAGGTGGAGGACACTTTAAACAATACAGTATGGTCAATTCATCCGTTTCTTTTTTTGTTTAAAGGAGATAAAATAATGATTGATTGGGAGCATGAAAGATATGAATGGATAGATCCGAAAGAAATAGATAACTACAGTACAGTTAAAAATCTTAAAAAGACTTTATTCGACCTCATAGAAGATATCGATCTAAATGATGAAAACCTTAAATTCTAATAGATACTATTAGTAGTATGAAGAAAGTTGAGGCTTTGCCCCATTCGATTGAAGAGGGAATAAGAAAAATAGCTGCAATTTTAAACAAAGAAGGTATTAAATACAGCCTTTTAGGAAAAGAAATATATATTAATGAGGATTTGATTCTAAACGAAGATTCTGAAATAAAAAATAAATCTATATTAGAGAAAATTAAGAACTACATGAGAAACGAAAGGAAAGAAAATTATATCATACTATCTTTTGATTCTGATCCCAAAGGATGTTATTTAGTAATTGAATGTAGTGACTATCGCTCTTTTTTAACTCTTGCTAAAATTTTAAGTTTTAAACAAGAAAAATATGTTGAACAGATGCCTGAGATAGAAATTCAAGATAAAAAATTAGAAAAAGAGCTAAAGATAATCCACAAAGAATTAATAGGCATAGATTACAATATTGAAGAAGATGAGCTTTATGAAGATGATGAGTATGAATTTATTGAGTATGGAGAAAGAAATTGTAAAATTTGTGGAACTATATTAAGAAGAATTACTATCTCTGACAAAGACAATCAAATAAAAGATGGTTATAAGTGCACCAATACAAACTGCCTAAAGATTTATGTTATCAGGTAAACTTATAAGAGATGCTTTTGGATATTTTTCTAAGCGGGGGTTGCCGAGCTTGGTCTAAGGCGCCGGACTTAAGATCCGGTGACGAAGGTCTTCGAGGGTTCAAATCCCTTCCCCCGCA
>PWMA01000008.1 GCA_003558335.1 Candidatus Methanofastidiosia archaeon
AAAAGTGCCTTAACCAGATGGCCATTTATCCTGAAAAGGCAAGGAAACAGTTTGAATACGTCCTTGACTGGTTAAAGGATTGGGCGTGTACTAGAGAGTTTGGACTTGGAACAAAACTTCCCTGGGATGAAAAATGGGTAATAGAGTCACTTTCTGACTCAACAGTTTACATGGCCTATTATGTGCTAGCAAAATACTTTGAGGATCCCTCATACAGCATTGATCCTGAAAAACTTGACGATTATTTCTTTGATTATATATATCTAAATAAAGGAGAAATAGATGAAGTATCCTTTAAAAGTGGACTATCAAAAGATTTAGTTTTTGAAATGAAAAAGGAGTTTGACTACTGGTATCCTTTTGAGTTTAGAAACAGTGGAAAGGATCTGATTCAAAATCACCTATCCTTTTGTATATTCAATCACGCCGCCATATTTCCTGAAGAGCTTTGGCCCAAGGGCTTTGGGGTAAACGGTTGGGTGCTTGTGGATGGAGAAAAGATGAGCAAATCAAAGGGCAACTTCTATACAGTAAAACAGATTGTAAGGATGTACGGTGCTGATGCTGCAAGAATTACTCTTATGAATGGGGGCGAAGGACTGGATGATCCAAACTGGGATAGCGAGTTTGCCAGAACGATTACAGATAAACTTAGAAACTGGCATGATTTTTCTATTGAAAACTATGGAAAAGGCAGAACTGAAAAACTGTATATAGATAGATGGTTTTTATCTGTTTTAGAAAAAGCGGTAAAGGAAGCAACTAAGGCCATGGATGAAACAAACTTCAGAACTGCTCTTTCAAAAGGATTCTTTGACCTTCAAAGAGACTTAAAATGGTATTTAAAAAGATGTCTTAACTCTCCCAACAAGGAAGTTATTTCTGATTTTATAAAGGCCCAAACTTTAATGCTAGTTCCTTTCACGCCCCATATCTGTGAAGAGATCTGGGAAAAATTGGGACACAATGAGTTTATCTCCGATTCACCTTGGCCGGAATATAGAAAAGAGCATGTTGACAAGGCTTCAGAAGAGGGGGAGCAGTACATCGGTGACGTTGTAAACGACATAAGAGAGATAATAAACGTCTTAACAAAAGAAAAAAATAAGCAGATAGAAAAGATTGACATCTTTACCGCAGAAAACTGGAAATGGGATTTAATAGATGTCATAAAAACTAAGGACAGCATGGGAGAAGCCATAAAGAGCGCAATGTCAAACGAGTCGTTTAAGAAAAATGGGAAAGAAGTAAATCTCATAATTCAAAAATGTTTTAAGAACAGATACTTCCCTGAAAAAATCAATGAAAAAGAGGTATTAAGTGAGGCCGAGGCTTTTCTATCTGAAGAGTTTAAAACTGAGATAAATATCGACCCTGAAGATGATCCAAATAACGATAAGAAAAAAGCACTTCCAAGAAAGCCTGGGATACATATCTATTTCAAATAATTTTTTTAAATTCAGTTCTAGTTAAATCAAAAATATTAAGATTGAGCCGATAGCTGTATTACTAAATCTTATGCCAATCCTTCATCAATCAAAGATTTTTTAACGCGCTCTATAGCTTTGATGACATCCTCTTCAGATTTTGCGCCTGTGCAAACTACTTTGCCGCTGCCAAAAAGAAGTAAAACTACCTTTGGATCCTTTAATCTATATATAAGCCCTGGAAACTGTTCTGGTTCGTACTCACAGTTTGGAAGTGTTAATATAATGTCATCAAGGTTTAGCTTCATTTGGAGGTCACCGGAGGCCACTATGTTCTGTACAACTATCTCAGGCTCCCTTTCTATAGGCGTTCCATAATCTTCTAATATTTCAATTATTTTGAATATAGCTCTTCTTGACTCCTCTGGAGACTTAGCTCCGGTACAAACAAGTTTACCGCTGCCAAAAACTAAGGTGGCAGTCTTAGGCTCGTCAAGTCTAATTACCATTCCCGGAAACTGCTCTGGCTCATATTCGATATTGTCTAGAGAACTTGCAGCCTTAACTAGATCGATTCTATTAAACAGAGTAGCAGAAGTTACCACATTTTGAACCGTCATTTTATACTTACTTAATTTAGATTCAGACAAAGAATACCTCCAAGAGTATAATTATATATTCTATAAAGAATAATTTATAAATGTATTTATAAAAGTTGTGTAGTAACACGCTTTTTAGGTATTTTACAATCTAAATTGAAAAAATAAGGTCAGAAATTTTGTTTTAGATAGTTTTTGACCTTTTTTTCTACTAGAAAAACAAGTATAGATTTTACAAAGTCCCCTGGTATAAATGGAATGCCGCCCACAAGTGCTGCATTTTTTATAGGCATTCCTGTGACAAATGAAAGCCAAGTTATTCCCAATAGGTATATTGGGGCTAAAGATAGTAAAAGTCCTGAAAACCTAAGTTTATCGCTTTTCATTTTTTCATATACAAGTCCAGAAACGTAAGCGCCTGGTATAAATCCAAGTAAAAATCCTCCTGTTGGCCCCAGCAGGATTCCAAGGCCTCCTGTTAAGTTGTGAAATACTGGAGCACCTATAGCTCCTATTCCAACGTAGACCACCTGGCTTAATGCACCTAGCCTTTTACCCAAAACCGCACCTGACAACAAAACAAAGAAAACTTGAAGCGTTAAAGGCACTGGATAAAAAGGGATTGAGATAAACCCGCCAACTGCGGTAAGCGCTGCAAAAAGAGCAACAAGAGAGAGTTCTTTGGATCTTGACATTGATGCACCTATTGTAAACTATATTTTTTTATTAGTTTACAATGCTTTTAAAAGGTTTTCTCTTGTGAATCGTAGATCTCATATGCCCTATTTATCGTATCTGAATCGTAGGCGCTTTTGTCATCCCTAATACGTAATACCCTTGGGAATCTAAGAGCAAATCCACTTTCATACTTAGTTGAATACTGTATCTCATCATAAAGAACTTCAACTACAATTTTAGGAACTATAGTTACAGTTTTTCCTTTCTCTTCTAAAATAAGTGGCGTAAGCTGCGAAGTTATTTCGGTGAAAAGTTCATCTGAAAGGCCGGTTGCAACCTTTCCTATTGTTAAAAAATTTCCATCGTCATCCCTTATACCAAGAAGCAAGGATGACAGCCAATCTTTTCTTCTGCCCTCTCCCCATTCAGCACCTATTATAACTAGATCCAAAGTTTCCAGTGACCGCTTAAGTTTTACCCATTTCTTTCCTCTTGCACCGGGCTGGTAATGAGAGAGGTAGTCTTTTACCATAATCCCTTCATGCCCATCTGAAAGCGCTTTATTGTAAAAATCTTTAATCTCTGTAACATCTTTTGACTCTATCTTTTCAGCAACCTTTACGATATCTGATTCCTTTACAGATGAAATCAAAAATTCCCTTCTTTCTTTGAGTGTTAAGTCAATGAGAGATCTATTTTCAACTAAGAGGCAATCAAAGAGGAAAAGCTTTAACGGTATCTTTTCTGATATATCTTGGACCTGGTGCTTTCTTCTAAGCCTTCTCAAGACATATTGGAAAGGAGCTATTTTCCCATCCTTGTAAGCAACTACTTCCCCCTCACATATGATATTTTCCGGTGACAATGAATTTCTTAAATCAGACAAAACTTCGGGCAGGGCTTCAGTAATATTTTCTAATCTTCTAGAAAATATTTTTATTTCATCGCCTGATTTGTGAACCTGAACCCTTGCACCATCATACTTTATTTCCATCTCAGGTTCATCCAAATCCTCTAACGTTGATTCAATTGAGCTTGATATCTGTGCAAGCATCGGCTTTAGGGGTCTGCCAACCTTAATATCAAGCTTAGATAGCTCTTTAGGCCCCTTTTTAGAGTAGAGCGCAACTAGTCCCAAATCATTTGTTAGGAGGTAGGCTTTCTCAACATCCTTTTTGGGTATTTCAGAAAACTTTGATATAGCATCCAGAATTATCCCTTCAGCAGCTCCTGTTCTCATCTGCTCTAAGATTGTCCTTGAAAGATACTTTGCCTCTCTCGGTGATGCAGCTGAGAATAGCTCTGAGAGATACTTTATTTTTCTTTCTTGAGAGCCTTTCCCCTCATAGGCTGCCACCTTTTCAAAGAGATCAATTAGATAGCTTATTTCAATCTTTACATCAAAGAACGTCTGCTGCTTTTTTTCCTCTATTGCCTTTTCAATTCCTTCGCCAAAGTCACCAGAAGAGTAGACATACTTTTCAACCTTTTTTTCAGATATCCCTGTAATCTTTGATATAACTCTTAACAGTAGTTTTGGCCCTATGCCTAGGTCTTTTTCTGTCCACTTTGGAAAAATGTATCCTGCTAAAAGTCCAGTAACAAATGGCATTATTTCATCTGGGACTTGTAAAAAAAAATCCGATAAAATATCTCTCTTTTCAAGTTTAGACGAAGTTGAAATTAATTTCTCATATACATCGACAAGCTCTTTGTAGAGCATCTTAATAACCTCTATAGTTAAGATATGAAACTGTTGCCAGGACAGTAACATATGCCGCAAATATCATTACTATAATTGGAGCCCCGTATATAATAAATATTTCTAACAAATTAGGGGAAAAGTAGAATATGCCAATTGAAATTGCTACAGGCAATAAAAACAAGACAAAAAATGAAAATCCAAAAAGTATAAAAGAGTTAGTCGTGTATTTTAAAGTTAATATCAAGCTATTTTTTATTGCTTTAAAGGGCGATAATCCATCTACCGATACAGAAGGGGATATGAAAAATAGGAAAGGGGCAAAAAACAATCCCATAATTGCCAAGAAAGGATTTATTGCATAGAAAAAAAATCCCGTTAAAACTATGACTAATGCCAGTATATTGACAACGAACACGTTGAAGATTTTTGAGCGAGCCTCACGAATTGAATCCTTATAGTTTTTTTTGCCGCTTATTGCGTAATCTCTTATTGTAATAGAGGATAAATTAAATGAAAATGCCATTAAGAGAATATACATCAATATAGAGATTAAAATAAATACCATCCACCTGTAAACAAATGCTAAAGCATCTACCCCTACATCAAAAACTACAAGCCCTCGGCCAAGGTACTGGAAAAGAAAGGCTGTTGATAAGATATAGAATAGTGTTGGTATCAAAAAGGGAAGGAAAATCTCAATATGAAGGCTCTGAAAAGAAACAGAAAACACTTCTCTAAGTGAAAGTTTAGGCATAAGAATATGAATAAAAAGTCTATTAATAAAAGTTTTGATTACTTTAAAAGTATAAAAAATAAGAGAAGCACTATCAAAAGTAGGAATCCTATAAGAACACCGCCATAGAGAAGCATATCGTCAAAGCTACCCATTCTTCTAGATGACTCGATAAATTCGTTACTCTTTGCTATATACTCTTGAGATGAAGAAACCTTTTGCATATCACCAAGAGCGTTAAATTCAGCGCTTGCTTTTTCAAAGTAGTTTTTTGCAGTTTGGTAGTTCTCAGCAGAAAAGTGTCTAAGACCTGCATCAAAATGTTCAGAAGCTTTTTTGTAACTATCAAGCTTTAGAATATATTCTTGGGTTGATGATATCTTTTGGCTGTCCCTTAACCTCTGGTAGATAAGAAGTGCATTGTTGTACAATGAATAGGCGCCTTGATAGTTTCCTTCTGACATAAGAGTGTTGGCCTCGTTGGTATAGTTTTCTGCTTCCAGATACCTTGTTGCCTTTTCCTTCATATTTTCTGCCCTTACAGCAGCATCAAAATCTCTTCTGTTAAGAGAGGCTATTCTTGAATCTTCAAAGTAAAGGATTGACTTTTGGTACTCGCCCATTTCAAAGTAAAACATTCCTCTTTCAAAAGAAGACCCAGTGTTTAAAAAGAGTTCACACTTTTCTATATAGTCGTCAGCTTGAAGAACTTTTTGTGTATTGTTATCCTTTTGATAGGACTCTCTTGCCATCTTAAAGTAGATTAAGGCGTCTCTATAGTTTTCGTTGTCAAATGCTGTAAGTCCTTGATTGAAGTAGTGGTCAGCCATAGTTTTTCCCATGATGTTATCATGTCCTAAAATAAAGTTTTGATAATCTGCCAACACAAGATTTAGGATGCCGTTGTGATTCATGTCTTTGATAATAACATACTCTGTCATAAATTTTTCATTTGTTTTTGTTAAAAGGTTTCCATGTCCATCCAAGAAGAATAGCTCTCCAAATGGTTTGTTGAATCTATAAGTAGTTATGGTGCCGGCGACAATTTCAGCGTATCCATCTTCGGTGAGATCGGATGAGTGGATGTGAGATATGTATTTTCCTAAAGAGCTTTCCCACAGTCGTGTTCCAGTCTTATCAATTGCATATACTCTTTCACCAGCTGCAATAATTTCTAGAGTTTCGTCGCCCATTATGTTTGCAACAATTAGATCTGATCCTTCTTTTATAGGATAGCGCCACAAAAGTTCTAGATCGAAAGTATCATCTTTTGCGTGAAAACAATAAACATATTTTTCTGATAAAGCAATTATTTCTATTTTTTTGTCTCCGGATCTGTATTCATTTCCGGTTTCAAGATTTATGGCTATGACTTTTTTTATAGGTAGTTCTGCATTGTAAGAAGTTTTTAAATCCCAGTCAGTAGTAGAAGAGTTGTAGCCATATATATTAATAGTGTCCCCACCAGTGATTATTTCCCTTTGAGAAACTTTAGGATCGATATTTGCAGATGTTATGCTGCGTACAGATGAAGTGTCAACTGTTGAAAGGATGTAGTTAGTTCCATCATAGCTAAGTATGCTTGAGTTAGATCCAGCAATTAGGGCCTGTTCTCTTCCGTCTCCAGATACATCAGCCCAGGTTATCTGGCTAACAGGAAAAGAGTTTAAACTATGTTGAGCCCTCCCTTGAATGTCAAGTATATAGAAATGAGACTCTGTAAGAAGTAGTATCTCTTTAGATCTATTCCCAGTAAAATCTATTCCATATGCATCCCTTGGAAAAGGCCTTACTTCATTAGCAGGAGGTAGAGCTACAGTGGCTCCATCTCTTATAGAGCTCATTGTAGAGTCCACATCTCTGACTTCCTTTGACCATATTAGATCGCCATTGTGGTCGTAAAGAAATATATATCCGTTTTCTCTTGCATCTCCCCTTCTAAAACCTGTGGTGACAAGAATCTTTCCTATTGAGTCTTCTGAGTAATCAATGAGCCTCATAGACATTACTATATCGCCTTTGGGCTCGTTTTTAAACGTTAAAGACATGTGAGTAGCAGAAACAACAGACAATAGTACCAACATTATGAAGAATATGGGAATGATTTTTGATTTTTGAATATTTAAAAATTTAATATTAGTTCCCTTCATAAAGTAATGCCCTCTAATTTTCATCTAATGATAATCTTTAATATCAACTATTATTAAATATTATTGCTATACTAATATATAAAGTTTTCGCTACTAATAACAAACACTAAAGAATTATAAACTAGTTATTGCTAAACAATAATAAAAATAAAAAATTATTTTTTAGAATGGAACCTTTAGATGGT
>PWMA01000028.1 GCA_003558335.1 Candidatus Methanofastidiosia archaeon
AAATGCATTTAAGGTCTCATCATCATTTATGGTAACATACTGTGCTCTCCTAATATCTTTGTAGTAAGCGTGCTCTGGACCTACTCCTGGATAATCAAGGCCTGCTGAAACTGAGTGAGTTTCACTTATCTGGCCATTTTCATCTTGAATAATGTAACTAAGCTCTCCATGTAACTCCCCTATACTACCATAGCACAAAGATGCGCCATGTGCCCCATTTTCCTTTCCCGTGCCTCCAGCCTCAACGCCAATCATTTTGACATCAGTATCAAAAAATGGACTAAAAAGACCTAATGCATTGCTCCCTCCTCCAACACACGCTATAAGATGGGAAGGTAGTTTTCCTTCTTTTTCTAGTATCTGGTCTTTAGCTTCTTTTCCAATTACAGTCTGAAAATTCCTTACCATCAAGGGGTAAGGGTGAGGCCCTACAACAGAGCCTATTACATAATGCGTATCTTCACAGTTTGCAATATAATCTCTTAAGGAATCATTTATGGCATCTTTAAGAGTTTTAGATCCAGAGTTAACGGGGATTACATTTGCCCCAAATAGTTTCATTCTGAAAACGTTTAATGATTGTCTTTGAACATCGACTTCACCCATATACACTTCACATTCGAGTCCTAGTGCCGCAGCAGTTGCTGCTGTTGCGACGCCATGTTGCCCAGCACCTGTTTCGGCTATTATTCTTTTTTTGCCCATAATTTTGGCTAAGAGTATTTGTCCTATAGTGTTATTTATCTTGTGGGCGCCAGTATGTGTAAGGTCTTCTCTTTTTAAGTAGATCTTTGCACCGCCAAGATGTTTGGTAAGTTTTTTAGCATAGTAGAGGGGCGTGGGCCTTCCTGCAAACTCTCTAAGATAATAATCAAGTTCTCTCTGAAACTCTCCGTCTTTAGAATACTTTTGATAGGCAGAATCTAGATCTTCTAATATCGGCATAAGGGTTTCCGGTACAAACTGCCCTCCAAATTTGCCATAATATGTTTTTTCATTTTTCAATTTTTACACCTCTTAATAAATTCAATTACCTTTTCCTCAGATTTGATCCCCAACTTTAATTCAACACCTGATGAAACATCAACAGAATAAGGCTTAATCTTCAATGCTTCTACTACATTTTTTGGGGTAAGTCCACCTGCTATCCCAAATCTTTTGCAATAATTAATGTAAGGAGTTAACGTTTTTTCATAATTGTACTGTAATCCTAGCCCCCCCACTATATCGTTGAAGGAGGGTTCAAAAATAATCATATCAGATGCTTCTCCAAAAGAACTTAGATCTTCAACAGGGATTTTAAGGTTTCCAGTTTTTATATTAATTTCAACGGCTTTGTATACTCTAAACCCCTGGTCCTTAATTTTTTCTAGTTCTTCTATATTCAAGGTATAAGTCTGAACAGCGTCGACCTCTGTAAAAGTTGCCTTTTTTATAATTTCGTCAGAATTATTTGGAAATGCTATAAGGGTAGATAAAATCATTGGCCCAATATTCTCTACCATCTCCTTTATTTTGTCTAAAGAGACACTCCTTTTTCTGCCTTCAACATTGACAAATCCTAATGAATCTACTCCTGCATTCTCACAGATAATTGCATCTTCAACAGTTCTTACACCGCACACCTGAACTTTTGTCATTTGACTACCTCTTTGCCCTTTTCCACGAACTCGCTTACTTTAGCCCTTATGTCCTCTGAGTTCATTATACTGGTTCCTATCAAAACTGCATCAAGACGACCGTTGGAAAGATAGAATAGAGTCTCTAAGTCTTTTGCAGAAGATATGCCTGAACCGCTAACAAGAACATCTTCTTCTGGAAGGTTTTTACCTATGGCGATATTATCTAAATGGATTTCAAAATCTTCATAGATATTGCGATTATTAATCTCAACTATTCTTCTTTTTGAGGGTGGAATAGATTTTATTTCCTCTAAAGAGTTTGCCTCAAAGAAAGATTCTAGACCTAATTTTTCGCTAAATTGTATAAAATCCTTTTTATTGACATTCAGAACTTCTAATACTCTAATCATTGAAAGATAAGCATCTGCCCCAAAAACTGCACATTCTGAGAGGTGGATTGGAGTGTAAAAGAATCCTTTTGCAAGTATCGGTAACTCTGTAGATCTTCTGACTTCCTTTAAAAATTCCATGCTGCCATTAAATTTTCTTGGCTCTACAAGCACTGAAATTGCACTGGCCCCTCCTGATTCTATATCTTTTACAATATTGCCAATATTTTCTAGATTAATCGATCTCAACTCGCCCTTTGAAGGTGAAGATGGCTTTATTTCTGCTATTACCTTGATACCTTTGTATCTTCCTTCCTTTAAAGAATCAGACATATCTCTTTTTTTTATTTTTTCCTTGGAAAGTTTTTCTTCTATGATACTTCCTACAATAGATCCTAAATCAGTTTGTAGATTCATTTAAATCCACTCCGTGCTTTAATGTAAATTCTATCAACATGTCAAGTTTTCTTTTTGGCTTTCCGCTTTCCAGAATTTCTTGAGCCATTTCTACACCAGATTTTATATCGCTAGTTTTATCTGAAACATAAAGGGCCACGCCTGCATTTAGAATAGCAATATCGGTGTATGGAGTTTTTTGGCACTCTAACACATCTAAAGTTATCTTAGCATTTTCTTCAGGAGATCCACCTTTTAGATCTTTTAGTGCTGCCCTCCTCATATTTACGTCTTCAGGAGTTAGAAAATATGTTTTTATTTTGCCATTTTTTAACTCAGAGATCTTTGTTTTACCTGTTGTTGTTATCTCATCTAATCCTGAGCCATTAACTACCGCTGCATTTATTGTACCACATCTTTTTAGAACTTTTGCTAATTTTTCAGTTAGATCTTTATCGTAAACTCCCAAGAGTTGATATCTTACATTTGCAGGATTTGTGATAGGTCCCAGTATATTAAAAATAGTTCTTATACCAATTTCTTTTCTAACATTCACAGAATGTTTCATTGCTCTGTGAAAGATAGGGGCAAAAAGAAATCCTATTCCAATTTCATTTATGCATTTCTCAACTTCTAAAGGTTTAAGGGTCGTTTTTACTCCCAAAGCTTCCAATATATCGGCCGAACCTGAATTACTTGATATTCCACGATTCCCATGTTTTGCAACGGGAACCTCTGCTCCGGCTACAATAAAGGACGCTGTTGTGCTGACATTAAAGGTCTGTGATTCGTCGCCCCCGGTACCACATAGGTCAATGGCATTTCTTGGAACAGAAATTGTACTAGCCTTTTCTCTCATGACTTTTGCTGCTGCATAAATATCAGATTCAGATTCACCTTTCATTCTAAGAGCTGTTAGAAAGCCTGCAATCTGGGCAGAAGTGGCACGACCCTCCATTATTTCAAACATTGTTTTTGTTATCTCTGATTCTTTTAGGGTTTGGCCCAAAACTAGTTTCTTTATTGAATCAGAAATCATAGCCCCACCTTCAAGAAGTTTAAAAGGATTTTTTTACCTGATTGCGCCAGTATAGATTCTGGATGAAACTGTACACCATATATAGGATATTCTTTATGTTTTACCGCCATAATTTCTTCTATGTCTGTTACAGCCGTGACTTCAAGGCAATCTGGAAGGCCTTCATTATTTATGATTAGAGAATGGTACCTTGTTGCAGTTAGTGGATTTGTAAGTTCTTTGAATAGATCTTTTTCATTGTGGTAAATAAGACATGTCTTGCCATGAATTATCCTGTTAGCTCTAGTTACCGTTCCTCCAAATATCTCACCTATAGCTTGGTGACCTAAACACACCCCTAATGTTGGTATATTTTTACTCATTGTAGAAAGTATTTCTAGAGTTACCTTAGAATCTCTGGGATGGCCAGGACCAGGACTTAAAACTATCAGGTCAGGCTTAACTTTTAGAGCTTCCCTTAAATTGATATCATTTCTTCTGGTAACAATTTCTGCTCCAAAAGATCCAAGATATTGAGCTATATTGTATACAAATGAGTCGTAGTTGTCTATAATAAGAACACGTCTCATAGGCCCCCACCTTTTAGAGCGTTTATCATGGCACCCATTTTATTTTCAGTTTCAATGAACTCTTTTTCAGGTATAGAATCTAATACAATTCCAGCTCCAGCTTGAAGATATGCCTTGTTATTTTTTGTGAAAACTGTCCTTATTGTGATTGCAAAATCCATATTTCCTGAAAAGTCAAAGTATCCAACTACTCCTGCATAAGGACCCCTCCTAATAGGCTCAAGTTCTTCTATAATCTCCATGGCTCTAATCTTTGGAGCGCCTGAAACAGTGCCCGCAGGAAAACATGATTTTAAAGCGTCAAAACAGTCTTTATCACTTCTTAGTTTGCTTGTGACATTTGACACAATGTGTTGTACATGAGAATACTTTTCTATTCCCATAAGCTCATCAACTTTTACAGAACCAAATTCTGATACCTTTCCCATATCATTTCTGTGAAGGTCAACTAACATTACATGTTCTGCTCTTTCTTTTTCATCTGTAAGCAAGTCTACCTTAAGCTTTTCATCTTCTTCTAAATCTTTTGACCTAGGTCTTGTACCTGCCAGTGGCCTAGTAGTCAAAGTACGATTTTCCGATCTCACTAGCATCTCAGGAGAAGACCCAACAATATTAGTTTCATCGAAGTCCAAATAGAAAAGATATGGTGATGGATTTAGACTTCTTAGAACCCGGTATATTTCAAAACTATCCCCTTTAAAATCAACTTCGGTGCGTCTTGATAGTACAGTCTGAAATACATCTCCATCTTGTATATACTCTTTTATTTTTTCAACAGAAGAAATATATTGTTCTTTGGACGTATTTGATCTTGTTTTTCCAATTGTAAGAGTATCTAAATTAAACTCTTTACTCGATGGATTAATCAATTTTTCCACACCGTCTATACTTTCATGTGAAATCAAAAAGGCCTTTCTGTTTATATGATCAAAACAGATTACCTGTGAAGGTATGATGAAGTGTGCATCAGGTAGATCTAAATCATCCCTTGAGACTTCTGGCAACTTTTCAAAAAATCTTACGATGTCGTAGGAAAAATATCCTACCATTCCTCCAGAAAAAGGTAGTATATTGTTAGTACCTGCTTTGAAACTATAGAATAGTTTTCTTAAATATTCATATGGATCCTCTGACTTTTCCTTCCTACCATTAACCTTAATATTCTCCCCTTTTGACCTAAATGAAAATATGGGATCAAATCCAATAAAAGAATATCTTGCGGTTTTCTTATTTCCTTCAACAGATTCCAGAAGAAAACTTTCAGATTCAAACTCTTCCCTTATAGAGGAGTAAACAATTAATGGGTCAAAATAGTCAAGGTGAATTTCTTTTATACTAGTTTTTAAATTCTTTAAAGGCTTTTCTTGGAACTTTGTCGTTCTTTGATAGCCAAAATAAATTCCCCCTCATAATATTACCCTAGTTGAAAGATATTAAAGTCTTTATAAGGCTATTGGTTACCTGTGCTTTGTTGCATAATTCAAAAAAGCAATTAATATGCATATAGTTTCTAAAAAATAGTCTTAGACCTTCTAATTAAAATGTGAAGCCGTTGGGGGGATTCGAACCCCCGTTGAACTAGATTACGAGTCTAGCGCATGACCAAGCTTTGCTACAACGGCATAAGTAAATAGTATAAAAAAAGGCCATTTTAAAAATTTTCCTCTCAATCTAAATCAAAGAAGGGTAGAAATATTTTTTATTGTTTTTTTCTTTAATTTCGTCCCATTTTGAAAGGATCTTTATAGCTTCTAGTGTTGCTCTTACAGCATCTTCTTCTCCTTTTACTTCAAACTCTTGAGTCTTCCTATTTCCAAATACTGCTAATATTGCTCCAGCTCTTAACCCAAAAAGACTTGATAAGGTAAAAACAGTAGATGCTTCCATTTCCAAATTTATTACATTGGCCCTTTCCAAATCATCGATCAAATTATCCATAAATGACTGGTAGTAATTTTTAAAAGAGGGTCTTTCTTGGCCTCCATAAAAGGTATCCCTACTGGCCCCAATTCCTAAATGATACTTATATCCTAATTTTTCACATGCTTCTAACAAGGAAAGTGTGACCTCATAGGATGCAACTGCGGGATAAAAGTGATTAACATAATCTTTTGTAGCACCATCATATCTAACTGAAGCCGTATTTATAATTAAATCGCCACAGTTTATGTTTTCATCCAAGGCCCCAGTGCTTCCGACCCTAATCAATGTTTTTGCACCGATCCTTGCTAACTCTTCCATTGCTATTGAAGTAGATGGGGCACCAATTCCTGTAGAAATAACGCTTATCCCAACATCATCATAGTATCCAGAAATAGTAGTGTACTCTCTGTTAGATGCAATTTTTCTAACGTCTTCCATAAAACTCCCGATCAGATTTACCCTATTTGGATCACCTGGAAGTATGACATAAGGGAAAATGTCTTTATTTTTACATTGGATATGGTACTGAATCTCCATGAGTATATTTTCTTGCCAAATCTTTTAAAGGTTATTACCTAATCGTTCTTATGAAGATTAGATTCTTAGGTTCAGCAAAAGAGGTTGGAAGATCCTGTGTTGAAGTTAATATTGATGGAAGATTATTTATCTTAGATTGTGGAATTAAACTTTCAGGAGAAGGAACTTATCCTGATTTCTCAGACGTTAATATATCTGCAATTGAAGCAGTTATAATTTCTCATGCGCATCTTGATCATTCGGGATACGCACCATATATTTATTCGCTTGGATATAATGGGCCCATATATTTCACCAAACCTACGTTGGATTTGGCACTTTTACTGCAAAAAGATTATATCAAAGTTCAGGGGCTTGAAGGAGAAAATTCACCCTATTCTAAAGAAGATATAAGAAAGGAAATAAATCACGCTGTTACTTTAAACTATGAAGAAAAAGTTTACATAAACAATGAAGTATCTCTTACTTTTTTTAATGCAGGACATATATTAGGTTCTGCTCAAATCTGCCTTGATACTCCTTATGGGAGGCTTGTCTACACAGGTGATATAGGTTCTGATGTCAGAACATTAGAACCTGTTAAGAAGGGTATACCCGGTGTAGACTACTTAATTATGGAATCAACATACGGCCTAAAGACTGATATTCACCCACCTTTTGAACATAAAGAAAGAGATCTCATTCAGATAATCAAAGAAACAAAAAAGAGAAAAGGAAAAGTTTTGATACCTGTTTTTGCAATAGATAGGGCACAGAACATAATGATGCTTTTAAAAGAAGCAAGGCAAAGTGGACAAATATCTCAACAGATATTTATTGAGGGACTACTTGTAAAAGCAAATGAAGTCTATGATAATTATCCCCGTTGGATGAATAAAAAAATGGCTGACCTTTTCAAAAAAGGAAATCCATTTAGTAGCGCCATGTTTAAGGAAGTTTGGAATAGGAAACGAGTTATTCAGATGAAGGGATCGATAATAGTTGTTACTACCTCAGGTATGATGTCTGGAGGCCCTGTTATGGACTATTTTAAGTCCTGGGCTTCTGATGAAAAAAATTCTCTTATCTTAGTTGGCTACCAAGTGGAGGACACATTTGGTAGACAAGTTTTAGAAGGATTGAGAGAGTTTGAAGATGAAAATGGAAAAATAAGAAAGATCAATGCCAGAGTCGAATGGATTGATTTTTCTGCACATTCCGATCATAAATCTTTGATTGATTATGTGAACTCTTTGGATGGATCACTAAAAAAAGTTTTTTTATGTCATGGAGATCCTGAACAACTAACGGAGCTTTCAGAAGAAATCAGCAAAATAAATGAATGTATAGTGCCCGAACAATTAGTTTCGTATCAAGTCACAGAAGAGTTAAAGGAAGAGGAAGAAAGCCCATCTAAAAGGGTAATCTATGAAAGATTGCCTCCTTTGGAAAAATCGTTTGAATTAATATTTACAACTCCCCAAGACAAGTTGATAAAAGATAGATCGATAAATCTCATAGAAGATACCGAAAATGAGCTTCTTATTGCATGTTATCTTGATGATTCTATAGCCTCTTTCATAATAGATGTTGCTAAAAAAGGAGCAAAAGTTAAAGCTATATTTAGACATATTACAAGACCAGGTAACAAAAAAGCATTCAAAATGTTGAAAAAAAACGGTGTAGAAGTAAGGGTTAATAGAGAAAGTCATGTAAGGTTTTTAGTTTCTGATGAGAGAGAAGCCATGATATCGTCTTCAGACCTCACAAGAGATAGTTTTTATGACCACTTTGAAGTAGGAATAATCACAAATGATAAAGAAACGATAAAGAGAACAAGAGAATTCTTTTATAGAATATGGGACGAAAGTGTAGAGGGTTTTGTTAGAGAGTAATTATCCTTTGGCAACGCCTATCGGCCTAAGTTTTGCAACTTTTTTTGCAAGTCCGGCGTTGTTGCATACATCGACAACGTTGTGGATATCCTTATAAACATCTGGAGCCTCTTCAGCGACAACTTTTGGAGATGCTGCTTTTACGTATATATTTTCTTTTTCCAGTTTTTTAATTATGTCTTCTCCTCTATATCGTTTAGTTGCTGCACTTCTAGAAAGTACTCTTCCAGATCCATGACATGTTGAACCAAAAGTTTGACTTGAAGATTTAACGCCGCACATTACATAAGAAGCTGTTCCCATGTCTCCCGGAACGATAACAGGTTGTCCAAAATCTTGATAATCTTTAGGAAGTTCATTTCTTCCTTTCCAAAAAGCTCTTGTTGCACCCTTCCTATGAACACAATACTTTTTACCATTGTGCTTTTCAAACTTAGCTATATTGTGGGCAACGTCATAGAGTATATCCAATCCAAGATCCTCTGAATCTTCTCGAAATATCTTTGATATCGATTCTCTTACCCAATGCGTAATCATCTGTCTATTAGCCCATGCAAAGTTAGCAGCGGCGCTCATAGCTTTAAAGTAATCTTCTCCTTCCTTGGAATTAATTGGAGCACAAACAAGCTCCCTATCGGGTATTTTTAGATTGTATCTTTTATGAGCTCCTTCCATTGTCTGGATGTAGTCAGAGCATATCTGATGGCCACATCCTCTTGAACCTGTATGAATCATAAAACAAATTTGGCCCTCTCTAAGGCCAAATACTTCGGATGTCTTCTCATCATATATTTTATCAATGACTTGCATCTCAAGAAAGTGATTTCCACTGCCAAGGCTGCCCAATTGGGGCATCCCTCTCTTTTTTGCATTATTACTTACTTTTGTAGGATCTCCTTCCATTGAGCCTTCACTTTCGATAAATTTAAGATCCTCTTTCCAGCCATAATCTTCTTCAACTGCCCATTTTGCTCCTACCATCAAAACTTCATCAAGATCATTTCTAGACAATCTTATCTTTCCCTGTGATCCTAATCCTGATGGAACATTTTTGAATATAGAATCTATTATCTCTTTTCGTTTATCTAAAACATCATCATGAACTAAGTTTGATTTTAGAAGTCTAACACCACAGTTTATATCGTATCCAACTCCACCTGGAGAAATAATCCCATTTTCAAGCTCCATCGCTGCAACGCCACCTATAGGAAATCCATATCCCTGGTGCCCATCAGGCATGACAAAGGAGTAACCTTCAATTCCACTAAGGCATGCTACATTTTCTGCCTGTTTCATTGTAAGATCTTCCTTCATTTTTGTTATAAGTTTATCATCAGCATAAAGTCTAGCCGGTACTTTCATCTCACCTTTTTTTTCAATCTCATACACAAACTCGGATACTTTTTTTAAATCACTCATCTGCCCACCTTACTATATTATACCATACTATATATAAATATTTTCAAATCCTATTCCCTCTGTTTTCAATCTATTATTTTCCCATAAAAATTTGACATTAAAAAATTTTTCCAAAATTGATATATTTGTTTCAAGATGGGAAGTGTTTTTTGTATATATTGAAGAAGTTCCCTCTGCTAAAGCCATATATGGAACTATTTGATCCGATAGATGACAGTCAAATCCTTGATGATACTTATGTAAAAAATTTTTTGCCCCTTCTTGTCCTACTTCTTCTGCACGTTTTCCTTTTGCTCCTAATGCACCATCACCTATAGTCGATTTTTTGCTCTTGGAAAACAGAAAAATTCCAGAGCCTATTCTTTGGCTTGAATCATTTTCAACATCAAGTTTTATATTTGGAGTAGTACCTTCTCTGCCAATTATTCCTCTGGCAGATTTCTTCTGTCTTTCTGAAACATTTTCAGGAAGATTTGTGGAGTAAGAAATTCCTTCAATCTTTTGAGGTTTTTCAAATTTATCTAATTCTAAAGATTTATATCTATTAACAGGTGTCACCTCTATTTCAATATAGCCACCACCCTCAGGATAGTATCCTCTTATCACTTTGTTAATCTTAATCTTGTATCCAGTCATTTCCAATGTAGGTATAGTGACTTTTGTCAAGTAGTCTATCTGAGGACTCCATAAAACATTAGTTCCTCCATATACGCCTACGGTGGTTTTGTTTTCCAAAAAAGGTAGAAATATCATAATAGATTGCAAGAGTAAAGTTATGCTTCCTGCAGTTCCAATGTTAACTGTAATTTTTCTTTTATAGTCAGTTTTGGGGATAAACTTAATGTTTGTTGAACTTATACTGTTACCTTCTACAATCGAACCTGTAAGCTCTTTAATTGCAGAGACTGTTTTCATGTGTTGAGGTGCAAGGCCCTCTCTCGGTCTATTTTTTCGTATATTATAAATATTCACAGGAATTTTAGTTAAAACGGAAAGAGCAAGTGAAGTTCTAAGGATTTGACCTCCACCTTCGCCTAAACTCCCATCTATTTCTAGCATGAAAATATTAAAACTTTCTAATATAAAACATTAGACATAATATCTAATAAAAGGAAGAGAATCATACAAAAAATAGATCCCTATTGTTAATAGCAAAATACCACAACTAAAAAGTAGTATCTCATAAAAAATTGGTTTAATAAATTTCTTACCTTTATATAGTGAAAACGAAATAAATGAATACCAAGAAAGATCTGCAATCCAGTGCCCAAGAAATAGTAAGAATACCCCTACAAAACCTATTGCAAGCCCTCTCATTACAAGGCTATTTCCTACTGTAAACCACCATACGAATATTGCAGGATTTAAAATTGTAAATATAAAGCCAGTCTTTAAAGGCGTTATATATTCCTTTTTTACCTTAAATCGATTCAATTTAAAATCGTTCATATTTTCTTCAGACATTTTTTCATATTTTTTTCGGTCCTTTATAATCCCAATACCAAGATAAAAAAGGCCGATCCCACCAACAATTCCTATAAATGCCCTAACAATCGGGATATTGATTATATATGATATACCAAGAGAAAGAGCTATTACTATTGGGATCTCTACAAATAAGTGGCCAATACAGACCATAGGTCCCGATAAAGGCCCATATCTAAGAGTGTCCTTTATTGTTGCCGTAAATAAAGGTCCGGGAACCATCGCTCCTGAGAATCCAATTGCAAGGCCTATTGAAAGAAGTAAAAGCCCTTCCATGGCTTAGGTATAAATTTAATCCTTAAATGTATTCTGATTTATTTTTTAAAACGGTTATATTTATAAACATTGGATTAAATAGTAACTAGGGATAAAATGAAATACGAAGTTTTTTATGGAAAAGGAATGGGAAAGGTAAAAAAGGAATATCCTGAGATTTACGAAACTATCAAAAAACTTAATGAAGTTGTGTATACTGGGAAAATTCTAGACTATAGAACTCAAAAACTTATAGCGCTAGGGATTGCTGCAAGCAATTGTGATGAGACTGCTACAGAAAAACAGATGAGATCTGCCATGAAAGAGTTAGAAGTAACTCCAGAAGAAATAACTGATGTTTTGAGAGTTGTGCTCTTATTATCTGGTATGCCAGCTTTTGTAAAAGGTATGAGAATACTTGATGAAATAAAAAAGTGATGTAGAGTGGTTCCAGATTCAAGACTAATAAAGATCTCAGAAATTGTAATGATATTTGGAGTAGGTCTTACAGTATTTTCATTTATTGGATTTGATATAATTGCATACCTTGGAGTACGGTTTGTACCAGGATATCTTTTAGGACTGTTATTGTTATTCCTTGGAATTTTAATACATCCAGAGATATTATATAATTTAAATAATCCAAAAGTTATTGTTTTTTTGACAGTCTATATCGTTGGTTATGCTTTGCTGCTCTTTAGATACCTAGATTATTTATCGCGATTAGTATAGGCATAGCTGTGATTTTTTTTATTGAAATGAATTCATATATTTTATTAAATATTTAAATTTAATTATCTATTAATGCAAAGAGTTCTATAACCCAAACCTTTAAATGCTAGTTAGAGACTTTTATAAAACTGTATTAAAAAATATAAACTTATGGTGATTTAATGGATACTCCCAAACCTTTGATCGTACAAGGAGATCGTTCAATGTTCCTTGAAGTGGCAAATCCACTTTACGAAGATGCTAGAGATGAAATTTCTAGATTCTCAGAGTTGGAAAAAAGTCCGGAGCATATCCATACTTATAGACTTACAGACCTCTCTCTTTGGAATGCCGCTGCTGCAGGATTAACGAGTGAAGAAGTCATAGAAGTTCTTTTGAAATACTCAAGATACGATATACCTTCTAATGTTATAAGTGATATTAAAGACATAATATCTCGGTTTGGAAGACTTTCATTAAAAAAAATTGATGAAGATCTAGTTCTTTATTCAGAAGATGATCTTCTAATTAAAGAAATTCAAAATAATGAGCGACTGAAAAAATACATTCTTGATATATTCGACGAAAATACTCTTAAAGTAGATCTTAATAGCAGAGGTTTTTTAAAACAAGACTTGATTAAAATAGGTTGGCCTGCTTTGGATTTAGCTGGTTATGAAGATGGAGATTATTTAGATATAAATCTTCTCAGTACAACAAGAAGTGGAACAGATTTTCAATTGAGGAAATACCAAGAAGATGCTGTCAATGTTTTTTATAGAAGCGGAGGAGTAGAAGGAGGAAGTGGAACAATTGTGCTACCCTGTGGTGCAGGTAAGACTGTAATTGGTATGGGGGTTATGTCTAAGGTAAAAACTAATACATTAATTACATGTCCTAATGTTGTAGCCGTTAGACAATGGATTGATGAAATAATTGATAAAACAGACATACCTCGAGAAAAAATAGGAGAATACTCTGGCGAGATAAAAGAAATAAAAGAAATAACAGTAACAACTTATCAAATATTAACTTATAGAGGTAAAAAGGATCAAGAGTTTTCCCATTTTAATATATTCGATAAAAAAAATTGGGGACTCATAATATATGATGAAGTCCATTTACTCCCTGCACCAGTATTTCAA
Organism: Candidatus Methanofastidiosia archaeon; assembly: GCA_003558335.1. Lineage (GTDB taxonomy): Archaea > Methanobacteriota_B > Thermococci > Methanofastidiosales > Methanofastidiosaceae > Methanofastidiosum. The sequence continues at coordinate 13,368 of PWMA01000028.1, forward strand.
GTTACAGCCCATATACAATCGAAGAGAAGACTTGGATTGACTGCCACATTAGTAAGAGAAGATGGAAGGGAAAAAGATGTTTTCAGCCTTATTGGACCAAAGAAATTTGATATGCCTTGGAAAAATCTTGAACAGCAAGGATGGATAGCTGAAGCAATATGTTATGAAATAAGAACACATATGCCCGAAAAATCAAGAATAGTATATGCTACATCAGATGATAGAAATAAATATAGAATAGCTGCAGAAAATCCATTCAAGTATGAAATAGTAAAAAGAATAATCAAACATCATAGAAATGATAGAATTCTTATAATTGGTATGTACATAGAGCAACTTGAAAATATTGCAGAGTTTCTTAAAGCTCCTTTAATAACTGGAAAAATTCCAAACAAAGAGAGAGAAAGGATATATTCAGAGTTTAGAAAAGGAAACATAAGAATACTTGTTGTTTCAAAAGTAGCAAATTTTGCAATAGATTTACCTGATGCAAATGTAGCAATTCAAGTTTCAGGTACCTTTGGATCTAGACAAGAAGAAGCTCAGAGATTAGGTAGAATATTAAGACCTAAAAAAGATGGGGCATCAGCAAAGTTCTACTCAATTGTTACTAAAGATACCCGAGACCAAGAATATTCATCTAACAGGCAAATTTTTTTAACTGAGCAAGGATATAAATACGTTATAGTTGATGACCATAACCTAGATAGTATCTTAAAGTGATTATATGATTGAAGGAATGATTGATGCTGGAGCTTGTGGTTTTATAAACAAAGTGAAGGTAAAAAGAAAAGGACTAGGCTTTAAAATTGAAGTGGAAACAAAATGTAAACTAGTTGAAAAGTATGCAGAAGATTTAGAAAATGTAGACAAAGATGTAGTGTTCAAAAAGATTCCCGTAAATCCCATATACCAAACAGCAGATATATTGCACCCTGTATGTCCTGTACCATGTGGCATCCTGAAAACATGTGAAGCTGAAGCAGGATTAGCTTTAAAGAAAAGTGTGAAAATTAATTTAGAAGAAAAAGAAGAATAAAAAATAATTATTTTTCTAATTATTATCTAGAGCTTCCTGATGAAACATATGGGCTAATCCATTTTCCAAAAGCTTGTGGTGCCCTTGTTTGTATTAATAGTTTTCCAGTTCCAGAAACATTTGCAATAAGTCCTTCCCCACTTAGAATTGTAGATTTCCACCCACCTACTTTTTCAATATTGTAATTAATGCCGCTGGAAAAAGCAACAAGGTGACCAGTGTCAACTTTTGTAGACTCGCCTTTTAATTCTTTTTCGACTATTGCTCCATAGCTTGATATAAATAGATCGCCAAATCCATCAACCTTTAGGAAAAACATTCCCTCTCTAGAAACTAAACCTTTTAGCCCTTGAAACTGTGTGTCTATTGTTATTTCTGGTGAACAACACATATATGCGCCACCTTGTAAAAACCATGTTTCACCGGTCATTTTTATATAGTTTATATCTCCAGGATACCCTGGAGCAAAACTAATAGTACCTGGGCCTTGGCTTGTAAATGTATTCATATATAAAGATTCACCACCGAGCATCCCTCTTTTAAATGCCTTGCCAAATCCTCCTTTCATCTCTGTTTTTATAGAGATATTAGAGGACATTGTTACCATTGCACCTGCTTCTGCCATGATGGATTGTCCACTTTCCAAATTAACATCCAAGGTGCTAAAGACGGGTCTGTCATTAATTTCATATTTGTATCCCTGACTCTTAGTGTCTGCAAAGTCAGGAACTTTTTGTCCTTCAGAGCCGAGTTTGGTACCACAGCTTGTACAAAATTGACCGCCCCCAGCATTCTTTGAACCACAATTTACACAAAAAACCATTGTAATCACCACAAATATAGAATACATTTCAGTTTAAAACCTTTTTGAACGACAAATAAAAATTATTATGTAAGATTATTTTTAAAAATTAGTTGAGCTTATCTTTATGTAAATAGCATAATGCAATAAGATGATAGTCCAAATTCTTTTTATATAGTGATTTCAAAACATTTATAAATATTTTATTATTAATTAATTATAGAGAACCCATGATTAAAATAAGATTGTATTCAGAATATCGAGATGCTTTAGGGAAAAAAGAAATAGATATATCTAAAGAACAGATGACCCTAAATGAAATTATAGAATATATTTCAAATAATTACACAGAAGAGTTCAAGAAAATTGCTATGCAAAATGAAAAAATCAGCGAACATATGTTGGTGATGGTAGGAGATAAACAAGTTAACTCGCTAGATTATATCATAAAAGCTGGCCAAACAGTAAAGTTACTTACTACTGCCCACGGAGGTTAATATAAGTTTTTTTTAAAAAATTAAGGATTAATAAGCCCTTAGGAATTGTTATAGTTCTTATTTTTCCTTTGATCAGAATTTAAATCTATATAAAGATTTTTTTTTCTTACCTATGAAACGTTTTAATCCGAAACTTTAAAATATATACTAAAGTATTGAAATTTGATAAAGATGAAGGTATGGATAGACATATCAAATACACCCCACGTAAATTTCTTTAAAGGTGTTATAAAAAATCTCGAATCAAAAGGGCATGAACCATTCGTTACTTCAAGAGATTTTGACGGCCTTTTGGCATTATTGGATTTGTATAATATAGAACATACGGTTGTGGGTAGACACGGAGGATTCTGTAAAAAATCAAAGCTAGTTGAAAGCTCAAAAAGAATCCTTGCGCTTTCTGAAATAATTACAAAGGAAGAAGTTGATCTGGCCTTATACAAACATTCTATTGAAGGGGCTAGAGTTTCTTATGGTCTTGGAATTCCTTCAGTATGTGTATTGGACAACGAAACTGCAGTGGCACAAAATAAGCTTATGTTACCCCTATCCTCAAAGATAATCGCACCAGATGCCATTCCACTTGAGGAAATAATGAGGTTTGGTGTCGATGAATACCAAGTGATACGTTTTAATGGATTTTGTGAAATTGCAAATGTTGGTGACTTTAAGTATGATGATTCTTTTATAGACCAACTGGGACTTTCAGAAGATAAATATACTGTTGTTATGAGGCCAGAACCTGTAAAAGCTAATTACTATAATGGAAATAAAGAAAAAACAATAATTAAATCTATACTTGAAAAAACAAAAAATCTAAAAGATTATCAGTTCGTAGTCTTTCCAAGATTTGAGGGGCAAAAGTCTGTTTTTAAATACGATAATGTCATAATTCCTGAAAAGCCTGTTGATGCTTTAAGCCTTATGAGTTATGCAAATCTTGTTATAAGTGCCGGAGGAAGTATGAACAGAGAAGCAATTGCCTTAAACACACCAGCCCTTACTACTTACCCGGAAAAACTTTTGGCAGTCACTAAAAAAATGATAGAGCAAGGACTCAAAATACATTTATTAGATCCAGAAAAAATAACAAAGTTTATAGAAAAAGAAGATAATTTAGAGGCGTATAGACGTAATTCAAAAAAGATAATTTCAAAGCTTGAAAATCCAATAGATATACTATCAAAGGAAATAAAATCACTCGGAATCTAAATAATAATCTTTCGAACTTTTCTGATATTCCCTCTATTATAAGAAACAATTATTCCAAAAAATGCTAAAATTGCAAATATCAAAAAAGAGGTTCTAACTGCAGATAAAAAAGTCAAATAGAGATCTGGGGTAATTTCAACTCTTCCTATGATTAAAGTAAACACAATCATTGTAATAGTCATGCTAATCATTTGTCCAATTGTTCTCATTGTCCCTAGAATGGCAGAGGCTATTCCATAGTACTTTTTTTCAACAGAACTCATTATACTGTTCATATTTGGAGAAGAAAAAATAGCATATCCAAATCCTATTAATGCCAAATTTAAAACTATAAAAATTATACTTATATTTTTTTCGATAAATGTGAATATTAGCAAACCTATAAAGGTTATAAACATTCCTATAGTAGAGACTATCCTTGGCTCAATTCTATCTGAGAGCTTTCCTGCATAAGGTGAAAAAATAGTCATCACAAGAGGTTGAAAAATCAATATTAATCCAGCCTTCTGAGGATCAAGATCTTTGATATATTGTAAATACAAGCTTAATAAAAATGTTATTGCAAAGGTTGAAGTGTAATGTAACAATGCAGATATATTTGAGAATGAGAAACATCTATTGTTTCTAAATACTTCTATATTTAATAACGGGTTTTTAAATTTGAACTGCCAATAGATAAAAACTAAAGCAAAAATAATACCAGCCAGTATAAATCCCAATCCTTTGATTGAAGGAATAATGGATAATCCATAGATGGCTAAGCTAAAGCTTAAAGCATAGATTATAGTTCCTAAATAGTCCATTTTTTCACCTCTGGCCTCTGCCCACTCCCCTTTAATTTGGGTAGTTATAATGTAAGTAATTACTCCCAATAAAACACTTAAAACAAATATACTCCTCCATCCAAAATTTTGAGTTAATACGCCTCCAAGTAGTGGCCCCACTGAAAGGCCTAAATAGGCAGCGGCCACAGTGTAACCTATAGCATTGCCTCTTTCATTTAAAGGAAAGACTGATGTAACTATTGCAATAGTTGTGCTATAAATCATTCCGCCCCCTATACCTTTTAATGCTCTTGAAAAAATTAGTAAGGAAGCGGAATTAGAAAAAGTCGAAATTAAAGAAGCTGCTGAAAAAATTACAATCCCGAAAATAAACAGTTTTTTCCTACCATATAAATCTGCAAGTCTTCCAGAAGGAACAAGTGTGATTGCGGCGAAAAGTAAATATATTGTAGAAATCCAGTTTAAGGATACTGCGTCCATATTAAATTCAATTCCGATTTCAGGAAGAGCTAAATTAATCGAAGATATCATAAATGCTGTCATAAAACAAGTCAAAGAAGCTGAAACTAAAATATAAAATTTATCTTGATCGTTTTTCATTGAAAATCCTCTATTGGATATTAAATCTTTTTGACTACAATTTAAATTTATCTAAACAATAACAAGTTTGTATATCAAAAGTGAAGTAAATACTAGGCCGCCTAGTCCAGTATTGATATATGGCAGATACCAATAAAGTTTTTCTATCTTTAATTCTTTTTTGATTAATAGTAATAATGGAAACAGAGGATAGGACAAGACAAAGAAACTTAAGGGATGTAGATTTGCAGAATAAATCACAATGATTGCCAAAAGACTCCAAAATATCAAACATAAAAGAAGAGAAGGCTTTTTGTTTATGTAGACGGGAGTTGTTTTTATCCCAGCGCCTCTATCATACTCAATATCAGGTATAGCAGAAAAAATATGCATGGCAGCTACGTGTAAAAATCCGGCAAATAAGTAAATAAAGGGAGGGAAGGTTTTACTAACGATGTAAAAACCAAAAATGCCAGGGATTACATATAGGTAATTAGAAGAAAAGTCCAAAAAAGGAATCTCTTTGAATCTTAAAGGTTTAGCACTGTAAAAATATGATAAAAATAGAAATGTTATGAATATTAAACGCGCTAGATTATCTTGAAAAATCATTAAAAGAAGGCTTATTATGGTTACGCCATATATTACCCTTATCAAGCTTTTTCTTTCTTTATCTTTTAACCTATACTCTTTTTCAGACTTCTTTGGGTTGTTTTTGTCAGTTTCTTTGTCCCAATAGTCATTGACTCCATATATAAAAATATTTGCAAAAACAAAAAAGTATATTAAATATACATAGTAATCAAGGCGAAAAAAATCAAAAATATCTGTAAATCCCAGTGCATAGCCTACAACATAAGTTCCGCCTGTATATATCCAAAATCTAAATCTTGAAATTTTAAAGATTCTTTTAAATGTGTTTCTCAAAATTATCCTTCCTATTCGGAGCGATAATTGGTGACAAATCTAAGATCTTTAAGCATATCACTTTCTCTTAAAAGAATTGAGTTGTAAGCTATGGTTGATACTATTCTTGGAATTGTGGGCTTAACTTTTTTCCTATAGATTATAAAGGGATCCTTGCTTATTGTCTTGCCAGTCCAGTTATACATATCTGATGCAGTTTTTATCGGTATTAAATATCTCTTAGGAATGTAGGGAAACCCTTCTTCGGCTTTTTTCTGCCAGTCAAAGTATGTATCCAATTGCTTTTGAATAAATCCTTTAAATTCATCAGACCTTTTTTTTGTATCTTTTAATTCCAAACTAGGCAAATTAAACTCTTGAAGATCTTCTTGGGAAAAATAAACTCTGCCAAGTTCTAAATCTTCAGATATATCTCTGATAAAATTGATAAATTGCATGGCCCTGCCAAGATTTCTTGCTGCGGTAAATGAATATTCATGTAAATCCAATATTCGTGCCATGAATAACCCTATAACTTCAGAAGAGCCATGAAGATAAATCATTAGGTCGTCCAAATTTTTGTATGTTGATTTTGTAATGTCCATCTCCATAGAATACAAGAAAGATTCGGCCCATTTAGGTTCAAAATTTTTTCTTTCAGAAAGCTCAACAAAAGAATCAATAATCACATCACCAGTTATTTCTCCCTTTAGAGCTTCGTTGTATTTGTCTTTAAATTCATAAAACTCTTCAGTTTGCTGAGGTATAGAATCTACCAAATCGTCAGCCTTTCTTACAAAGCTGTACAATTTAAATACATCTTCTTTTGCCCTTTCAGGAAAGAATATTGTACTATAAAAGTAAGTTTTGCTACCTCCTTTAAAAATTGAATAAATTGTTTTATCTACCATAATTCTCCACATTAGCCGTATTTTTCATTTATCTCCTTAGCTACTATCTGCGACGATATTAAAGTCATAGGGACGCCAATCCCAGGATGTGTATATTGTCCAGAGTAGTATAAATTATCAACTTTCTTACTCTTGTGCGCCGGTCTAAAAAGAGCAGTCTGTTTCATGGTGTGTGAAAGGCTAAGAGCTGTGCCTTTGTAAGCATTGTACCTCTCTTTAAAGTCAGTTAAAGCAAAAATTTTCTTGACAACTATATGACTTCTTATATCTTGATCTATTGTAGCTTCTAGATTGTCGATTATTTTATTAAAGAATTCTTCCCTAAGTTCTGACGTATCTTTTAGACCAGGAGCCAATGGAATCAAGATAAAAAGAGTGTCACTACCTTGAGGAGCAGCTGTTGTATCGGTCCTAGAGGGTACATTAACATAGTAAGATGGATTTTCTGGCCAAGCTGCTTTCTTGGGATCGAAAAGTGTATCAAAACCTTTAGACCAATCCTTATCCAAGAAAAGAGTATGGTGAGCAAGCTCATCGAACTGTTTGTCTACTCCAACATAAGCAACAAAGGCTGATGGGGCTAAGACCCTACCCTCCCAATATTTATCGGAATAAGTATTGTATTTTGGATCGATCAGTTCAAGTTCTGAATGTGCATAATCTGCATTAACTATTACCAAATCTGCATCGTATGTATTCTTATCGGTTATAACTCTTTTAGCCTTTTTATCTTCAATTTCTATCTTTGTTACAGACTCGTTGAAGTAAAAATTAGCGCCATAGGAAGTTGCAAGTTTATATACAGAATCAGCTACTTTCCTCATCCCACCTTCTGGGTACCATACACCAAGAGTAAGATCTATATGTGACATTATATGATAAAAAGAGGGCGTATTTTGAGGAGAGCCACCAAGGAAACCTATAGAGTATTCCACGATTTTTTTTGCTTCGTCGCTTTCAAAGTGCTTACTAACAAATTTATCAAGACTTTCAAGAATATTGAGTTTAACTCCTTGCATTAGTAATTTACCGCTAAAGAAATCTAGAATAGATTTGTAATCTCTATATAAAAGATCTTTTATAGAAATATCATACATCTCTTTTGCAGACTCTAAATATTTTTGAAGTTTTAGGCCACCGTCCTTTTCAAAAGTATCAAATAAGGCGAAATTTTTCTCTAAATCAGCGGAAATATCTGTAGGATTTTTTCCTCCAAAATATACTCTATAAGAAGGGTCAAGCTGCTTTAGTTCAAAAAAATCTTCCGGTTTTTTGCCAAACTCTGAATAGAAATTTTCAAAAACGTCCGGCATAAGATACCAAGAAGGGCCCATATCAAAATAAAAATTCTTTTCACTATAAACACTGGCCCGTCCTCCCGGGTGATCATTCTTCTCTAAAACTGTTACATCAAAACCATTTTTTGCCAAAAGTGCTGCAGCGGATAAACCGCCAAAACCGGTTCCTACAATTACTACTTTCATAAAAACACCTTACTTAATCAATAATATATAGTCTAATTAAAAGTATAGGTTAATTTTTCATTATAAAAGTATTTGTTATTAATTAGAAATTAATATTTTCAATTCTTATTTTTTAAAAGGACATAATATTAATTTAACTTAATAGGGAAATTGAAATTCAAAGCGAGAGCTGTGAGCCTGTATCTGAGTATTGCTATAGGTGCGGGATGCCTTTAAAAGAAGAGAAAGTTTATGAGATGGAATCCAACATAAAAAAGCTCCGGGAAGAGTTCACTTCATTTTAATGGGGCTAGATGAAGATTTTGAACCGTGCTACAAAGTTGACCTAGTCACAATAACTCAAAGATCTCTTCCAATGCAGCAGATAATGAAAATATTAGGGATAACAGGACTCATGAGAGAATAAATTTATTTTTATCTTTTCTATTCTTTTTTCTTGTTAAAAATTAAATCCCAACTGTTTGGACAATCTTTTTAAACACAAATGTTTTATTTAGGACTTGAGGACTTGCTATGTCCGAGATAGTGATTTTTTAAAGTCCTTGCAAGAATCTTTGTGATATCTCTCTGTGCAAAAACTGGGGGTGGCCTTAGTTGATATCTGGTGAGATAACGGCGGCAAAGAACTCTAAATATACAGACAGCCAAATAAAAAAGTGCATTGGGTATCTTTTGATGGGGCATAACGAGCGGTATGTGGCCTTAAAATTGGGGCCTGACTGGACTAGGGAGAATGTGAGATACTATAAGAGGAAGTATTTGGGATAATGAAAAGAGAATTATTCCCTATATCCAAGTTCTCTTGCCTTTTCATGATGTTCCAAGGCTTTTAAGATCTATTCCAATTCTAAAAACGTTGGAACTCATTTTTTAATCATTGTAGAAGACATGTGCACTCCAGGAACGCTTCTAATAGACCTATTCAGAATATCAAGGTCTTCTAATTCTTTTACATTAACTTTAGTAATCAAATCATACTCCCCATAGAGCACATGGACCTCAATAACATTTTTCATGTCAGATATTTTTTCAACTACATCCTCTTCGGTTCCTGGTTGTACAACACAGAATATAAAAGCTATCATTTTGTTCCTACTTTCTTAAATACACATATTTTTTTTAAGTCTTTGCATATACTTTACTCTAGTTCATATAAAACATTTAATACCAGAAGAATATTTTAGAGATATTGTCTTCTTCTCTATTTCTTAGAATATAGCATTGAATATATCAAAAAGTGTATAGAGTATCTTTTGATGGGGCATAACGAGCGGTATGTGGTCATAAAATTGGGTCCGAACTGGACCAGGGAGAATGTGAGGTAATACAAGAGAAAGTATTTAAGCAAAAATAGTTTTATGACATCTATTCCATTTTAAATTTTAGTGTAAATGTTGTGCCTTTTGGTCTGTTATCTTCGACAGTTATAGCGCCGCCATACTTTTCAACTACCTTTTTCACTATATAGAGGCCAAGACCACTCCCTCTAGTTGATCCAAAAGACTCTCCCTCGTCGAATATTTTGTCCTTTATTTCATTTGGGATGCCTGTTCCGTTGTCAGAGATCTTTACTTCGCAATGGCCATCTGCCTCTTTTATCGATATATCTATTGCGTCACTTTTTCCATGGACTATGGCGTTTCTTACAATGTTATCTATGACTGAGGATAAAGCTTCGTCTGCTAAGACTGTACAATCACCATTTATATTAAATTCAGTAGTTTGATAATTTTTTATCACATCTTTTATTATTTCACTTACTCTTATCTTTTCTAGGGTTTCCCCAAAGCTTAAAGCACCTTCAAGTTGTCTCATTTGCTCAATTAGATTAATACTTTTTTCTACAGCCTTCATAGTTTTGTTTTTTATAGTTTTATCCATAGACTCAGCCAAGTCTAAAGCATTCATTATTATTGTAAGATCATTAAGTATGTCATGTCTTAAAATCTTGTTTAAAAGTCCCAATGCATCATTTAACTCCATTATCCTTTGCTCGCCAAGTTTTCTTTCAGTTATGTCTCGAGCTATTCCTTGAATTCCTATGAGATTATTCTCTTCATCAAATATTGGTGCATTGTTTTGCTCCGTCCAAATTACCTCACCGTTCTTTTTAATCCACCTCAATAGAAGAGCCTTTCCAAAAGAAGGCGAATCTGCAACAGATAAAGAATCCAACAGGTGTTTATCGTCAGGATGCACCAATTTGAACCCGAGATTTGGATCTTTATAGTGGTCTTCAGGTGTATAACCAGTGATTTCAGTTGCAGAAGGGCTAACGTAAGCAAAATGAGGTTTTGGTAAAAATTTGTAAGTATAGATTAGATCCTTTGCATTTTCTGTAACTTTTTTGTATTTTTCTTCGCTTTCTTTTAGAGCTTCCATTTGCCTGCTGTTGTATAACGCCATCGAGGTAAGCCTGCCAATTGCTGAAGCCAAACTAACATCTCTATCATTAAAATCTTCATCTTTATTTGCAAGTCCTATAAGTCCAACAACCTTTTCCTTGATAATCAATGGGACAAACATTACATTATTTAGGTCTACATGGCCTTCAGGCATAAACTTTATCCATTCACTTTTCATAAAGTCATTATCATATACAGCCTTTGCATATTTGTATGATTCTGCCCTAAGTCCTCTAATTGGCATTGGCAGATATGGATCCACACTACATGGCAGCCCACCAGACTCCAAAAACAATACTTCATTTTCTTTTCCATCTTCACTTAGGAGTGCAACATATCCTGACTTTGCACCGGTTAGATTTCTGCATACGTCGAATAATTTTTTCGCAGCTTTTTGAAAGTCTTCCAATTCCAATACAGCTTGGGTGGCATATATTAGATTGGATAATTCTGATTGAATTTTGGAATAGTTTTCAATTGTATCTACTAACTTTAGTTCATAGAGTTTTGTTTCAGTTATATCATTGAAAATAGTAACAAATTTTCCTCCGTCGATGCCAAATGCAGACACATCAAAATATCTATTTAGTTTTTTTGAATATTTTGTAAATCTAACTGATTTTCCACTTAGCGCAACTTTATCAAGTGCATCGCTCAAGCTTTTTCCAATTTCGGTAAATATTTCAAATATAGGTTTACCCAAAACTTCTTCCCTTGTAACTTCAAATAATCTTTGAAATTCCATATTTATATCGGAAATCTTATATCCACTATGTTTTCCGTTTTCATCTAAAATTGCCTCATAGCATGCAAATCCATTAGGCATTTTATTCATGATTTTTGAGCAAGTATCTTCATTTAGATCCATATTTCTTTCTATTTGCATAAAACCCTTCCACGACAGAGCATATATTAAAAACTACTTTCAGTAGAATACATACTTTATTACATTTTAGTGAATTTATATTTTTATGCTTAACTAATTTTAAAATTGGAAATCAATTTCCATACATAATCGTACACAGTTTAGGATAGAACCCTACATATATTTTTTCAAAAATCTTCTTGTGTCTTCTGTGTTCATCCATCCCCGATCGAGCTGCTTTATTATATCTTCAATTCTATCTATCTGTCTTAAGAATCTCTCTCTTGTCTTTTCATTTTCTATCTCAACTTGCGCAAAGCCGCTTATGATGGCCAAGGGATTTCTTATGTGGTCCACAAGGTGGGCG
>PWMA01000105.1 GCA_003558335.1 Candidatus Methanofastidiosia archaeon
ACAAAACTTAAAAACTTATCTAATTTATTTCATTCTGATAAAAATAAAATTATACTGATTTAATCTTGTAATAACAATCTTCTATTTTTCTATGCCGAAAAGTTTAAATAGATCCATCTTTTTCCTAATCAAAGACACTGTAAGCAAACATTTATATAAAATAAAGACATATTAAGTTATTGTTTGAATTTTTTAATTGAAGGGATACTATGGAACTAGATCAAAGATTACTATTTGATTTTCTCGAAGAGTTGTTAGGCGAAGAAGGGGTAGAAGTTGCAAACATAATATATGAAAAAGAAGCAACTGATGAAGAGATCTCAAAAGTCACTCAGCTAAGAATAAATAATGTAAGAAGGGCATTATATAAGCTATATGATTCCAGACTTGCCAATTATAGAAGGATAAAAGATAAAGAAACGGGATGGTATATCTATTATTGGAAAATGGATCTTTCTAAAGCACCTGAAATAATAGATAAAAGAGAGAAAGATTATGCAGATCATCTTCAAGAACTCTTTGAATACGAAAAAGACAATATGTTTTTTGCTTGTAAAAATAATTGTTCCAAAGTTCCATTTGATGTCGCTGAGCAGCTTAATTTTAAATGTAACATTTGTGGGGAGAAATTAGATTTTTTTGATAATTCTGAAATGATAAAAGAGCTAGAAGACGCATTGTCAAAATTTAAAAAAGTTGACGGCAGCTAAGGGCAGTATGATATCTAAAGAAGACGCAATATTTTTATTAAGAGTTAACGGATGTTCAAAAAAATTAATAAATCATTGTATTAATGTTTCGAATTATGCCTTGGAAATGGGTAAAAAGGCTTCAAATGATTTTAAACTTGATCTAAGTTTAATAGAAATTGGAGGATTACTACACGATATAGGCAGATCCAGAACAAACGATATCCATCATGGGACGATAGGAGCAAAAATTATTAGAGATCTAGGATTGGATGAAAAACTTGTACTTATATGTGAACGGCACATTGGTTCTGGAATAGATAAAAAGGAAGCAGAAAAATTAGGATTACCTTCTAAAAATTATTTGCCTGAAACTATAGAAGAAAAAATAGTGTGCCATGCCGATAATTTTTTTATAAATAGTAAAATAGTAAGTTTTGAAAGGGTGTTAAATAGATTTATAAATGATTTGGGTAAAGATCACCCCTCGTGTAAAAGACTACTATTTCTACAAAATGAGCTTCAAAAATATCTTTAAGTATTTATTTATATATAACTTCAATATAAATTGAACCTTATGCCAATATTTATATAGTATTTTTATATTTAGTATTTGAGGTGATAACAATGGAAGCTGATAAAATCTTTGGAATTGTGGCCATAATTTTGGCATTGGGATTAGTTGCCGTAGCAATAACTCCATCAACTCAAGGACAATATGATCATTTGCAAGTAACTGGAACTTCAACTTTAAAAGAGTCGCCAGATCAAGCTACGATATTTTTAAACATTGAAACTAGAAAAGATACGGCTTTACTCTCACAAGAAGAGGCATCAAGAATTTTAGACCAAGTTATAAAAACTTTAGAAAGAGAAGGAATACCTTTAGACAAGATTCAAACTGAAATGTTTAGCATGTATCCTGAATATCATTACCCCAGAGATGGTGAACCTGTTTTATTGGGTTATAGAACAGTCTATGGTTTAAAAGTAGTCACTACTGATCTAGAAAAAATTGGGAATGTCATAGATTCTTCCATAAGAGCGGGAGCAAACAGAGTAAGAAACATTGAATTTGGACTCAGTGATTCAAAAATGGAAGAGGCGAAAATCGAAGTTATTAAAGATGCAGTAAATAATGCATATATTAAAGCTAATTCTATGGCAGAAGTAGGTAACTTTAAACTTGGAAAGATTTCACACATAAGTGAATCTTCGTACAACATAATCCCGTATAGCAGAGGTCTAGAAACAATAATGGAAGATTCTGCAATTATACCTCCAGCAGATGTAGAGATAAAGGCTAGTGTTTCAGTAACTTATAAGATTTAATATTTATTTACATTATTTTATAATTTTATTTTTGATTTAAATTTAATTTTTAGTAAAAGCTTTTATATTGATTATAGGTAATAATTTTGGTGGGTTAATGGATGAGCTTGATAGGAAGATAATTTTAGAATTAAATAAAGACTCACGACTTTCATTTAGAGAAATATCAAAAAATCTTAACATTGCAGTAGGAACAATTTCACATAGAATAAAAAAAATGGAAGAGGAAGGCGTTATCAAAGGTTATGTACCTGTTGTTGATCCTTCTAAAGCGGGTTATGATTTCATTGCAGTCATAAGTGTTACTATAAAAAGGGGCAAACTGCAAGATGTCGCCTCTCTTCTTGATAGATTTGATAATATAGTGTCCATATATAATGTAACTGGAAACTACGACGCTTTAATTATTGCTCGATTTAAAAACAGAGTTCAATTAAATAGCTTTGTAAAAGAACTTCAAACTTTTGATAACGTTGATAAAACAAATACTTCTTTAGTATTGAATACAATCAAAGAAGATATTCGGGTAAAGTTTGAATAAAACCTTATATAATATCATATTTTACATATGAGATTATATTTATTTAAAGTTCGTCAATTTTAAATCTTAAAGTGGCTCCTATGCCTCCAATTCCTTCAAGTTTTTTACCAGCGTCATGTTCACTTGATATTACGTGAACTTTAGCCCTCTGTTCTCTAGATTTTTCTGTTATACTTTCATACTCAACTTTTCTAATACAATGATCAACTACTAATAATTCATCAATTGCCCCATATTCTAACGCTTTTTTTATTGGCCCGACTCCATAAACTGCTTCATTTTTTATTATCAACTCAAATAATCTTTCTACTGCATCAGTTTCAATAGACACCCTAAGATCTTTTTGTACCTTTTCCAGCATACCTCTCTTGATGCATTCGTAAATTCCAGCTCTGCCACCTGTTGAAACATTTTCATTTGCTATAAAATTAGTCAGCTCATTTTTGTATTCTTTTATATACTCCATAAACTCATCTTTATAAAATCCAGGTCCTGCCACAATGATAGTTTTTAAATTATATTTATTTATCATTTCTAAAATTTTGGAAGAGGTTTCTGAAAAAAATTCACGTTTGTCTTTGTCCCTAGAAGTTTGCTCGTGTTTTCCAGCTATATTCTTAGCAACTGAAACTGGAAAATCTACTCCATATTGAGTAACAAGTCCAAATTCTGCATCTCCTTCTTCTATACAAACAATTAAAACTTTAGGAGTTAATGTATCTTTTATTGCTCTCTCTATTCTATCCAATTGATGATTTTTCCAATCTTTAGTTATTGTCAAAACTGAGCCTTCCTCTAAATTAAAGGTGTGATAATTTCCTGATTCCTCCCCTTGCGTAATTGTCCCAGTAACCCTCAGCCTCATTATTTCCTTAGCAAATTCAATTTTTTCAACCTTTATTTCTAGCTTTACAGGGATCCTTTCAAGTTTTTCGCTCCTTATCTTATCTCCTTTTTTTACCTCTTTACGATAAGTTTTACCAAATAAGAGATCTCCATTTTCTATGATGTGAGACAGATGCCAAAGGTCATCAGAATTATCTGCTCTAAGTTTTAATATTCCTTTGTCAAGCTCTTTATAGATTATTTTCATTTAATCTCTTTCTACGATAATAGTCTCGCCATCTTTTATTTGATTTAGATTGTCTAGTGATTCTTCAATTTTACCAAAAACGTTTACCGCACTTGCAGGTCTAATTTCATTTTCTAACGATGCAGGAGTTTTACCAAAAAAAATACAGAATGCGTTACCTTCAGGCCAAAGTCCTAAATCCCCCTTATTAACTATTTCTTTTGGATCTTCATAATCTAATTGTATGGGAATTGAAAAATAGATTTCACCCCCCCATCTAAATCCCTTGGCTTTAAATGGAAGTGATTCATAAATAGCTTTAGCTGTTTCTGTTTCATCCAATATGGCTTTAAATTCAAATTTATCTGATTTAATCTTTATTCTCATACTAAATAATTATTAAAATAAGATTTAAGATTTTCCCTTTTTAAATTTGGATTTTTCATATTTTTTCTTTAGCCTCTTTCCAAACCTTTTTTCGGGAAGTTTTTCTTTAGTAGGAGGAGGATTGGGATACTTTCTTTCAATTTCTGAAACTCTTTTTAAAAAATCGTTTCTAAGCATATCTCCAATATATTCTCCACCTTCATTATCAACTCTAGCGGCAATTGCTATCTTTGATGCAAGTGTCCTTGCAATTTTTCCTTTTTGCCACCATGGAGATTTTCCAATTTCTGGATTTTGTAATATTATTCCGTATTTTGGAGGATCTGCACCAGTCTTCAAATGCCTGAAAAGAGCCTTTTCTGCACCCATAAGTTGTATTGTGGACGAAGGTTTAACTGATAAGTTTTTAAGTCCTCCAGCATGTGAAATAAGCTTAGCGGCAATAATAGGAGTTGCAACCATTGAAGTGTTGGGGGCTATTTGTTTTACTAGATTTATAATATAATTTTCTAAGATTTCCTTTTTTTTATACAATATATCAATTAATTCAGCAATTTCTTTTATCTGAGAATGATCTTCATGAGTTAATTCTACACCGAGAGACTTTTCAATAATTTTGTCTGAAAAAGTAATTTCATAAGATAGTAAGTCTTTTTTATCTTCATATTGAGTTTTATTACCTATTTTTAAAATAAACTCAATTAATTTTTTATTTTCAGGAATAGCTGCTATTGATTCGGGAAAGTGTATAGAATACCACTCCCTAATTCTCTCAAGAAATAAATTAATTGTTTCGTCAAACTCATTAAGGGAATATACTGCATTAATAATAAGTTTGTCCCTTTCACCTAATAGAATTTTAACTTTTAATCTAGCCATCTCTTGAAGAATAGCTTTTTGTTTTTTTCTATAATCTCCTTCATAAATTGGCCTTTGTTCTAGTACATAAGAATGATTTGCTCTGAATAACGTTCCACCTTCATTTGGAAAATTAAATTGAAAGAGGTTTTTTTCTTTTAACTCATATTCAGAAAAAAAAGACAAATCTGGATTCCTTTCAATTAATTTCTTTAGTTCAAATGGTACATTGCCTTTTTCTAATTTAATTAAAGATTTAACTATGGATCTAGCGTTACCTGAAAAGGCTTCAAAATCGTTAATTTTACCTTCACCATCGATAAGGTAAATCCCGCTTACATTTACACAAATATACATGTATATCTCAAGTCAAAGACATATTCTTTTTTAAATGTTTTTTGTTTTTATTTTTTGAATTGTTTTATTATCCCCAAACCAACAAGTATGAGGTATATGTATAGTCCGAAAAGGAGTCCTAAAAGAAAATCTAAGGCAATTCTAATAAGATGATGATCTGGGTAAATATATCTATCAATTATAAAAACTGACATACTTGCTAAAATAAAAGTTATCATTATGAACCAGACGATATCTCTTGCATCTTTGAAATATTTTAATATAAAATAGCCAAATATTAATCCTAATGTTAAAGAAATAATGATTATGAGGTAATTCATGACTACTTATAGGGGTTTGATACTAATAAGTTTTTCGTTTTGACTCAACCTGCACCGGAGCATCCGTCATCTCCTGAAGTGTACTCTGAGTTTACGCCAACTATTGCAGGAATAGAATATTTTCCACAACATTCTTCAATTAATTTTTCTGATTTTAATTTATTGCAACACTCTTCTACTTGATCGATTGTAGATTTAGTCATATCGGATATTTTTTCAGGAGAAATTTCACCCCTCTGATAAATTAGTGTTAATATCCTTGATTTAAGTTCATCACTACATACCATTACTACACCTGATAAAAATCAAAAAAATTAATATATAAGTTTATTTGCAAATTATTATTAAAAAAGCATATATTTCTGGGCTTGTAACTTTCTATTGAAAAAAATCACATTTTACCTTGAAGAACATCTTCTATTACTTTGTGAATTTGCTTGACAAGAAACGGTTTCTGGATTACCGTTGCAGCACCTGCATCTAGAGCTTCTTTAAATCTTTCTCTATATGCAGACACACCTATTACTGCCACATCTGGATTTTTAGATTTAGCGTGTTTTGTAACTTCTACACCTGAGATATCCGGAAGTTTTATGTCAATTATTAGTATTTCCGGATTTTCTCTATCGAAAATATCAATAGCTTCCCTGCCACTATCCGTAGTAAAGACTATATATTTTTTACTTAAGATTATATCATATAATTCAAGAAGTTCAATTTCATCTTCTACAACAAGGACCTTTAACATTATATCAAAGTACAGTTGATTTATTTATTTAAAACACTTTCTAATTAATATAATTGACTAGTTTAAGTTAATTTTTTAAATATAATGTTAACAATACAAAAAGTATGGAAAGATTAAAACTTGATTTTCATATTCACTCTTATCATTCTCACGATGGGACCATGAAGCCTGAACAGATTCTTGAAGCTGCTATTTCTAAAAACATTGATGTTATTTCAATTACAGATCATAATTCGACGAAAGGAGGAATCGAATCTAGAGACTACGCAGAAAAAAAAGATTTACCTATAAGGGTATTAGTTGGTCAAGAGATAAAAACACTTTCAGGAGAGATTATAGTAATAAATATTGAAGAAACTATTCCTGATGGCATGTCTCTAGAGGCTACATTAGAATATGGGAAAAAAGGATTCATTATTTCACCTCATCCTTTTGATAAATTTAGAAAAGGAATTGGAAATGAATTAGATCGTGTCAAAGATAGAATTGATGCAATTGAAGTTTTCAATAGTAGGACTCTTATTTCTTCACATAACAATCTTGCAGACACTTATGCCAAAATTAACAAAATTCCAGGGGTAGCTGGTTCAGATGCTCATCTTTCAGAAGAGATCGGCTCTTCTTATTTTACGATAAAATCAAAAAAGACAAAGAACTCTATATTTAAGAGTATTAAAGAGGAAAAAATATCTATTTATGGCCGCCAAACAGGATTAAAACCTCATATAAAAACAGGCCTGACTTCCTTATTTAAGTAGTATGTTTAATAACAAATACATTTATGGGTGCTTTGTTGCATAATTCAACCGCAAAGCTTAAACCTTTTGCCAACCCTAACTGTTCATGAAAAGAAACTGGTCCAAATACAATGAACAGTTGGTAAAGAGAGGCGAATTCTATCTCAGTCTTGATTTTTTAGACAAAAATCAAGGAGAGCTAATGAAAATGAATAGGCAGAAGCGTGGCAGGCCTTTTACATATTC
>PWMA01000124.1 GCA_003558335.1 Candidatus Methanofastidiosia archaeon
ATCTTTAAGAATATGGAAGAGGTAGCAAGTTATAGAACTGCAAACAGAGTTTTAGATCTACATTTCTACGACCTAACTAATGACAATAAACTTGAAATAGTATCTGGAGGTCTTGGAAACTTTGTATATGTACTTAGATTTGACAATGAATTGGAGCTTTTATGGAGAGACTCACACAATGCAATAATTTGGGGAACTTTGCCTTTCGAATATATGGGAGAAAAATCTGTTCTTGTTCTAACAAGGGGAGCATATGTTTTGGACGGAGATGGAGAAAAAATATTTCAAATAGAAGACAATAATTATTTTGTTAGA
This sequence comes from Candidatus Methanofastidiosia archaeon, assembly GCA_003558335.1. GTDB lineage: Archaea > Methanobacteriota_B > Thermococci > Methanofastidiosales > Methanofastidiosaceae > Methanofastidiosum. The sequence continues at coordinate 316 of PWMA01000124.1, forward strand.
GGTTACGATTCTGGAAATATGCTCTTAATAGCAGATGACAAAGGCTCTCTAAAGAGCTACGATCACTATCTAAATGAGCTATGGAGCTTTAATACAGGGAGAGAGATAAAGGACATAAAATCATACAGAGATCAAGGTGAAAACTATATTATTTTAGGATCAATGGACAATAACGTCTATCTGTTAAAAGATGATGGAGCATTGGTTCAATCCCTAGAGGCAAGATCTTACGTTTCTTCTGTAGACACCTTTACTGTAAGAAACAGAAGGTACATAGTTTACGGCTCCTTTGATGATAATGTTTACACCTATTATAGAGAATCAAAAAATGTTTCACTTTACGGTTTTGGAACATTGTTGGCAGGTTTATTATACCTTTTATACAAAAAACGTCAGTAACTTCTAAACCTTTTGATGACAAACTCTTTTTCAAGAGCATTGATAAAGGCGGCAGCCTTTGGTCCAGAATCCTTACCAATTAAAACTTGGTATATTGCCCTAAAGAGTTTCTTTGGCTCTAAAGGTATGCTTTTAGAAATCTCATAGATTCTATTATGAAGCTCTACATCTGTTAAATCTTCTTTTTCAAGTAAATCTGAGATCAAGGAAAGCCCTTTCTTTTCGTCTGAAGTTAGCTCTAACTCCGGAGGAGTATCTAACAGCTCAAACTTTACCATTTCAGGAGCATATAGTTTTACCCAGTTTTCTGCAAGCTTTATTCTAGTCTCTATCCTTTCAATGTCAGCTTCTGATAGATCTTTTGAAACGTGTCCTTCTTTTTTTAATATATCGATAATCCTTTGAGCATCTGAAGTTATTTGAACCAATACCGACAAAAACCTAAATGGCGGCTGAGACGGCTTACTTTTGTATCCCCAGATATTTGAAAACTCATAGAGCTTATCGTATTTTTCTCTTTTGTTTACCTCTTCATTGTTAAAGTATGTTGATTCAACTCTGTCAAACTCGTCGTAAACATTTAGAAAATCTAGATCAAGAGAAAGCTTTAGCTCCTTAGCTGGTTTTGTCTTAACAAAGAGGTATCTCAAAACATCAGGCTCCATTACAGAGAGAATGTCCCTGGGAAGGACAACATTTCCTATCGATGAGGACATCTTTCCGCTTGCACCTTTAAGCGAGACAAATTCGTATGTGGCGCCTACTATAGGCGGTTTTTCAAAGATCTCCTGTATTATCTTAAAGCCTGTATCTGCGCTTCCTCCAGTTGTGCCGTGATCCTTTCCGTATGGCTCAAAATCAACGTCAAAATGTGCCCATCTTGATGGCCAGTCTACTCTCCACTTTAATTTGATGTAGTTGGCCTTTCTAATGTCAGCAGTTTCAGAAAATCCGCATTTACAACTGTAGCTTAAAGCGTAATCTCCATCAAAAGATGTTATCTTTGTAGTGTCTTTTCCACATTTTGGACAGTATACAGATACAGGATACCAATCAGAAGAGAGCTTTTCCCCACCTCTTTGACTGTTTAAGAGATCAATAAGTTTTTGTCTTTTATCAAGCGATATCTTGATATTGTCCCTATAGACTCCCGCTCGATACTGCTCTGAAGCCCTTAAGAAATCAGGTTCCATTCCTGCCTCGGAAAGAGATTTTTCAAATGGCTCCATAAAATGATCAGCAAATGAATCGTGACAATCTTCTGGATCAGGTACTTTGTAGATAGGAAGCCCTATATAATCTGAATAGTTTTCTGGAACGTTTGAAGGAACCTTTCTAAACCTATCATAATCATCCCAAATGTAGATGTGACTAGAATTATATCCTATATCCTTTAAAGCAAGTGCTACAAGACTTGTTGTTATAGCTTCCCTGAAATGTCCTATGTGGCAGTGGCCTGATGGGGTTACCCCAGACTCACAAACATACTCTTTTTTCTCCCCCCTTTGAGAAATTATTCTCTCAGCAAAAGTTAGCGCCCAGTGCATTTTTAACCTCTCCTCCTAACATTTGAATCTTTATCACATATCTCTTTTAAGAGTTGCTCAAAAGATTCATCCCTCATTAAAACTCTGTTTAGATAAACGCCTGTCCTTCCAACTTTGTCCCTTCTGTTTAGGACTTGGGTGCGCTCTCTTACAATATCAATTGAAACATTTAAAATCTTTGAAACCTGTGCCTCTCTTCCTGTTATATCCTCTTCAACGTGTCCATCCTCACTTGGTTTGATAAGTATCAGTCTTTTGTCAATCCCTGGAACTCTTTTGCCGTCTTTTAGCTCATGAAGCTCTATAGCACCTCCAAAGTAATAGAACTCAATCTCTTTTACCTTTGATTGAGTTAAGGGAAATGTTATAGTTTCGCCAGATGAAAGTGTAATTTGGCCCTTGATGAGGTGCCACGGTGTTGCTTGGATTATGCTTCTCTCCGCTATACCAAGGCTGTCAAGTGATATCTCTAAAAGATAAGTTTCCGGGATGTGCTCTATAAAAAAGTCGATATCTGAGCCCTTATGAACATCTCCTCTAGCCAGAGAGCCGTAAAGTATAGGATGAAAATCAGATATATGCTCCATGACTTCTAGAGCTTTTCTCCTAAGCGAGTTTAGAAGCTTCCAGTTTTCATCTGTGTAGACGACATTTTTTCTGTGAAATGCAACTGTTTTCTCCTTCATTAGGCTAAAATACAGTTAGAAATATAAATCATTATCGAGGGAATTGGATATGAGCCCGATATATATAGCACTTATAGGGATAATTCTCTTCTGGCTAGTAATAAAAGAGGTAGACAGAAGGTATACCCTTTCAAACTATGGCATTGACTTCCAAGGTATAATACTTTTATGGAAAACTGAAAAATTTAACGAGCTAATTGATTCTATTTCAAAAAAAGGTAGAAAGGTTTGGAATCTTTATAGCTTGGTGGGAATCGGTGCTGCAGTTATAGGGATGGTAGGTGTTTTTTACCTGCTCTTTTCAAATGCAGTAACTGTAATTCTATCATTAACAGGCCTTATCACTCCACCGCCTGCAGCAGGGGTTGGATTTATAATACCAGGTGTGACAGTTCCTTTTTGGTACAGCATCATAGGCATTATAGTTGTTTTGATAGTTCACGAGGCATCACATGGTATTGTAGCAAGAGCAAACAAGATAGACTTAAAGTCTGTTGGACTGGCCCTATTTCTAGTTATACCAGGAGCTTTTGTTGAGCCTGATGAGGAGTCTGTACAAAAGTCATCAAGGTTATCAAGAATGAAGGTGTATTCTGCAGGATCTATGGCAAATTTTGTCACTGCTCTAGTTGCATTTGTCCTTATAGTGGGTGCTATAAATCCACTTTTAACACCTTCTGGAATTGAAGTTATGTCAATTGAAGATACATCAGGTGCTTTTGGCATATTACAAGAGGGAGACATCATAAAGGAGATAAACGGTGTAAAGATTGAATCAATAGAAAACTTCCATGGTTTTATGCATGATTCAAAACCGGGGGATGAGCTAAGAATATTAACAGATAGAGGAACATTTAATATAACTTTATCAGAGCATCCAACAGATCCTGAAAGAGGGTATATTGGCATTATTACATCTCAAAACTACACTTCTACTGTAAACATGGGCATCTTGATCCCACTAAGTGGGATACTTTTCTGGATCTTCTTTTTAAACTTTAATATAGGGTTGATAAACCTTTTTCCCCTGCCATTTTTGTTGGATGGGGGAAAGATTTTCAAAGAGATAGTAGATATTAAGTTTAGTGAGGAAAAATCTAATATGATTCAAAAAGCATTTGCTTTAATAGGTATAATGCTTTTTGTGATTAACATTCTTCCCTCCTTTTTATGATTGATATGGTGAATGTAGTTTTTTTAAGGGACAAAAAAAACGTCGAAGTAGAGGCCAAAGATGTTTCAGAGGTATTCTCAAAGCTAGAGATACTAAAAGAGCAGTATGTTGTTATGAAAAACGGTAAGATTGTATGCGAGGATGAAGAGTTAAAAGATGAGGACACCGTTCAATTATTTACAGTATCTTCAGGTGGTTAGTTGAAGTGTTCTAGATGCAAAAAGGATGCAATCTACTATCAAAGGCAATCTGGGCAGTACTACTGTAAAGAGCACTTCAATGGCCACTTTGTTAAAAAGTTTATGAGAGGAATTAGAGAAGACCGTCTTATAAAAAAAGGAGAGAGAGTTGCTGTTGCTGTGAGTGGAGGAAAGGACAGCATAACTTTAGCCTTTCTTTTAAAAAATCTAAGAGAGAGGTATCCTTTTGAGATGGAGGCAATAGTTGTTGATGAAGGTATTTCTGGGTACAGAGAAGATACGCTAAAATCTGCAAAAAAACAACTTGAAGAGCTTGAGATAGACTACCACGTAGAATCTTTTGAAGATAGTTTTGGAAAGACACTTGACGATTTTGTAGAGGATGACAAAGAAGCAGCCTGCTCTACATGCGGAATTTTAAGGAGGTATGTCTTAAACAAAAAGGCTAGAGAGCTATCATGTACAAAACTTGCAACAGGGCACAACCTAGATGATGAGGATCAGTCCATCCTAATGAATCTTATGAGGGGAGATGTGATAAGGTTTTCAAGGGGTCAAAACTACTACAAAAATATAAGTGACAAGTTTGTTGAAAGAATAAAGCCACTAAGATATTTTCTGGAGAAAGAAATATTGATCTTTGCTCTTAATAACAATTTATCATTTGATTCATCTGAGTGTCCTTATGCTTCCTATGCTATGAGAGGAGAGGTGGGAAGATTTCTTGACAGAATGGAAGAGAAAAGGCCCACAACAAAATACTCTCTTTTATCAGGATATGATAAAATTCTTCCTGCGCTAAATAAGTGCTTTATTCCAGATTCAATCGGGGTTTGTGAGAGCTGTGAGGAGCCTACTATGGAAGGCGTTTGCATGCGATGCAAGATTTTGGAGAAATAGTGGTAAAAATATTCTTTGATTATTATTATGATATTTCTTCTAATATGTTACTAATATTTTGTTTTAATTCTGGTAAGTCTCTTACTATTATAACCCATACCAAATTTATATCAACGCCAAAGTATTCGTGAATTAATTTATCCCTTAATCCTGATATCTTTTTCCAAGGAACCTGATTATAGTTATCTTTAAACTCTGGAGGTAAATTCTTAATTGCTTCACCAATTATTTCTAACCTTCTTATAGTCATATCTTGGAGAGCGAGAGAATACTCAAAATCTTCTTTTGTTTTGCCACTTGTATATTCTTCAACTAAGTTTATACTTTCAAGTATATGTAATAAAAAAATTTTAGGATTTTTCTTCATAGAATACTTCCTGCTCTTTCAAAATAGAATCTTTTAATAGTGGATGAATTGAATTGTAAGTTATAACATCAACACTTTCATTAAAAAAATCTTCAAGTTCCTGCTCTAAACCTATCAAATCAAGAAGCGATTTATTCTCCAAATCTTTAAATTCAATCAATATATCTATGTCACTTTCTTTAGTTTGAGTTCCCTTAATATAAGAACCAAAAATAGCTGCCTTTTTTATACCATGTTTCTTTAATATTGGTATTGACTTAGACTTAATCTCTGATAGTTTTAATTTTCCCATCTTTTATAATTAAAAAATCAATCTATTTAAGTCTTACTTTTCTAACATTTTTCTCTATCAATTTAATGTCTTTAGACGGTAAAATTAAAAGAGTGTTATAGAGTATTTAGATTTTATTATAGAAAAACCTTTTATAATAATTTATGGAACTAAACTTTGTGCCCTGGTAGCTTAGTGGTATAGTGCCTGCTTGGTAAGCAGGAGGTCGCGGGTTCAATCCCCGCCCAGGGCTCTATATTCTAAGTAGAAAAATTAATTAAATATATCAGGGAAGTATTAGGATTAGAGGTAGCATACAAGGATGGAATTGAAATTAATAGACTTATAATAGCGATATAAACAAATATATATCTTATCTTTTTTGTAATAAATTTTACCATATATGACGAGATAAGGGGTATTATAAAAGCTTTAAGGTTAGGATTTATTGTTTTAAATTAAAAAAGAAAAATAAAAATTAACCTGAATAACCAAGTTGGGCTGCTCTTCGAAAAGCTTGTTGTGAGTCTTGATATCTTCCCAAAATTTCAAATATAACTCCTTTGTTGTACCAAGGATATGCATAGTCTGGAAGTATAGAAGAAGCTTTTTCAAAAGATGATATCGCTTCGTTGTACCTCCCCTCCCTTGCAAGTTTTATGCCTTTGTCGTTCCACGAATATGCCAAATACTCTATGGCTCTGTCGTTATCAGGATTTATTGAGAGTGAGTGGTCAAGAGAAGTTATAGCTTCGTCGTATCTTTCAAGATTGTAAAGTGAAATACCTTTGTTTGCCCATGCGAGTGCATAGTTTGGGAATAGTTCAATTGCCTTTTCATAGCTATTAATAGCTTGAGAGTATCTTCCAATATCATTTAGCTCTACACCTTTGTTGTTCCATGAAACTGCCAAATACTCTAGGGCTATATCGATGTTTGGATCTAATGAAAGTGTTTGATTAAAACTATCTATAGCTTCGTCAAATCTTTCAAGATGGTAAAGTGAAATACCTTTATTTAACCAAGGCTGAATCATATTGGGATCTATATCAATTGCTTTATCGAAGTAAATAATGGATTCAGAGTATTCTCCAAGGTTTAAAAGTACCAATCCCTTGTTGTTCAATGCATTTTGATTGTCTGGGTCTATAAGAAGCACACTATCAAAAGCGTCTAGAGCTTGAATATACTGTTCAAGATCTAAGAGTTCAAGCCCTTTGTTGTTCAATGAAACAGCTAGATATTCATTTGCTTCAATATTGTTTGGTTCAATTTCTAAAACTTTTTGAAAAAGTTCTATAGCTGCGCCATAGTTTTGTTCTTCATAAAGAGCCACCCCTTCATCAAATAGTATTTCTGCTTCAGAAGGGCCTGAAAATAGTAGCAATGCTGCAACAACTAAAACAAGCGCTCCTGTTACTCCTA
>PWMA01000102.1 GCA_003558335.1 Candidatus Methanofastidiosia archaeon
GTAAAAAGGTCAATATAGTTGGGATAAACGAAAACTACAGAGGCTTTGCAAAGGATATTGACAGTAACGGCGCATTAATCTTAGAAACAGATAAGGGAGAAGTAAAAGTATATTCTGGTGATGTTTCTTTAAGATAATGTTTACAAAAAAGGCGTCCCATCAATTCTTTACCTATCCTCAATTAATTTTTATTTACAAAAATTAGTAATATTTATAAATCTACAAATATTATTAAATATTGTAAAAAATAGAAGATGATTTTATGGAAGTTGACATTACACATATATCAAAAAATGGACAGGTAGTCATACCTGTTAAGATTAGAAAAGCAGTAAATGCAAAACCAAACGACGAATTCTACATTTATAGTATTGGCGAAAAGATTCTCCTTGAGCCTATAAAAAAGGAAGAAATCAAAAAAGAGCTTGAATTACTGGACATTATTAAGGACTCAGAAAAACAGATAGAAAAGGGAGAAAGTATTGTTTTGGAGAGTTCAATCGATATAGAAGAGATGGATAAAAAGCTCATGGATAAAGGCTATGAAAATTGAATTTTCAAAGAACTTTAACTTAGAATACAAGAAAATTAAAGACAAAAATACTAGACTAAATATTTTAACTCAAATTAAGAAACTAGTAACAAACCCTGAATCTGGCAAACCTCTTAAAAATAAACTAAAAGGCTACAGATGTTTGAGAGTGAAATCTTATAGGATTATATACAAAATCTCTAAAGAAAAAATAACAATTATTGCTTTTCAATCAAGAGATAATGTTTACAAATAATTTCTAAAAAACTCTTATGATTTAATTGGGCAAATTATTTAAAGGGGATTTCAATAGTTAGCAGTATGATGGACGAATTTAAGAAAAAAAAGAAAGGATTTGATCTAAAGATACTACTTTACATTGTTGCATTTGCTCTTGTAATAGGGTACTTCTTTGCAATCCCAATTTACTTTAATTTAAAGGTGCTCTACACTTTGTTTTATGAGCAGTTTATGGTAAAACTCTCCCTTTTCGGGATAGGTGTGGTTTGGAGCTTAGTTTTGGCGTTAGTGCTATTCCTTGTAATGTACATAGTAACGCCTCTTAGAACCTTGATAAAGCAGGAGATAGGAAATACCTTTGCGGGAAAACTAGTTTACCCCTTGGTATTTATTTTGCTTTTTATCTTCATGCCTGTTCCAGAACTCTTCCTAAGGTATGCGATATACTTGCAAAACCTTCCAGAGATAACTAGACCTCTTATCTTAGACTTTGTTTACAATACAGAAAGCTTCTATCAAAGCTACATCTATATCAGTGCGCTTAATATAGGAAGAGGCATCTTAATCCTTTTGGCCCTGGTAGTTGCCGTTCCCTACATTTTAAATCTTGTAGTTGAAAGGGCAAAAAGATTTAGTAAAGTTTTTGAAGATGGAACAGTAAGAGTAGAGCCAAAAGAAGTTGTTGTAGAAAAAACACACCAAACATCTACAGCAGTAGTTCTTTTTATTTCGTTAACGCTGTTTTCAATACTCTTATACTTTAGTAACGTCTTAAACTTCTACATTTCAGACCCTGATTATGTAAGGTTTGGAATACTTAGCTTTTTACAAATAACATGGGTTGTTGAGTCTTTGATACTCGTTGCTATTGGGGCAATGAACATACTGGTGTCAAAGGATAGAACTGAGCTCGGAATAATGAGCGCTATATCCTTAATCGCACTGTTTTCACCAGGCATCCTAAAGGCCTTGCTGCTTGCAGTTGCACTTGCGCTCATGCCTACATTAAAAGATATCATAGATATGAAGTTAACAGATGCAAGCACAATTGATTTCAGAAAACCCTTTTTCACAAAAAAAGGCATAGTAGCTTTAGCCATGATACTTTTAATGGCTGTACCTACAGGTGCTGCCGGAGTACAAGGATTTTTACTTGAAAGAAGTGTTCAAGGAGATCCACTTCTAAATGTTCCATATGTTCAAAGAGAACTTGACTCTAACAGGTGGGTATCAAATGTAGAAAATATAGACAGGGTCCCTGCAGATGTTTTGCCTCAGATAGAGCTTCAAAATATCGATTTTGATGATTTTTTAGAAGAAAACAGATACCTGATAGATAGAGCAAGGGTATGGGACTATATTACAGGACGTACACTTGCAAGGCCAAGGCTAGGTCCAAGATATTACAGTATAGCAGATACCGATCTTTTATTAGAACCTGAAGATCAAAAAATCTATTGGGCCACATACAAAACTATAAGGCCGCAATCACCGGTAACAGACAACTTCTATAACAGAAACATATTCTATGTTGGAACAGATGATGTAATAGTCATGAGCTCCCATACAAGAGAGATTTCAAACATCCCATCAAGAATTTACTTTGGAGAGGGACAACTTGAATACGCTTATAGACAAGGTAGAGAGTTTGAAACTGTAGTCACAAATTCTTACCAAACAAATATGTATATGACAGCCGACAGGAGTACAAATCTCGGAGACACTATTGACACACTGGATGTTAAATCAATAAATATTAGCGGACTAATTTTGTTTAGGCTTGAAGGTTACGGTGTCTGGGCAGAATATGAGTCCTTAGATTATGTTCCTTACAGGTCTTTAAATGAGAGAAATTCATTGTATCTACCACCGGAACTTGAAAGAGATCTAGATAGTTACATAGTTTTACACAATGGCGAGCCTTACTTCTTAGCAGACTACAATCTAAGACTTGAAACATCCGACTACGTGCCTTATGTAAATCTTGATTATAAGAGGAACGTTATAAAAGTTCTAACACACATGACTACAGGTGAAGTTTCAGTCTATTACGTTGGACCTGATGACATCTTTAAAGACCTATATATGGAAATATACCCTTGGATTAAAGACGGCAGAGAAATGCCAGAAGATGTTAAAGCACAACTTAGAGCACCAGACCAATATTTCAACTATGTCTCCAATGCATTTACAACTTACCACATAACTGACCCTATAGCATACATCGAGGCAACAAGATTTTACGAGTTTGATCTTGGAGACGATGTCGGAAGGTATACAGACTTTATATACAACATTATCGCTCCAAATCCAAGAACAGGTGAATACGAGTATGCAGCTTTTTTACAGATGGTATTAAGAGAAGCAGAATCTAGAGAACTTACATCCTTGATGTACGGCTACCATGACGATGGATCAGAATTAAAGTTCTATGATATAGATATATCAGGAGAGAATATCACAGGTAAGAGAATTACTCAAGAGTTTTTAAACAGCCGCTACCAGGAAGAGTTTAGACTGCTTGCCGAAACAAAAAGGCAGGGCAATATGATACTCTATCCATTTGAATACAAAGATAGAACAGTTCCATTGTATCTTCTCTCAGTCTATGTCCAGAGGGCGGAATCAGTTGACCTTTGGGATGTTGTTGCAATAGAGCCAAGGTCGATGTCATTTGGAAGAGGTCAAAGCGTTGATGATGCTTTAGAGGATCTATTTTCAAGAATAACTGTTGCACCGGTAACTCCAATTATACCTCCAGACGATGAAGATCCTATCATTATGCCTCCAATAGGTGAAAAGGAGGACTTGGTAGCATCTTTGGTCAGACTGTACATACAAAGAGCAGCCATGGACCCTGGAACTCCAGAATACAGAACACTTACACAGCAAATCATATCCATACTAAATCAGCTTGAAGTTTTAGAAGGATAGAGGTATGATTCTAACTGGTAGAAAAATATCCAAAGGTATGGCAGAGGGCGAGGTATTAAAGAGCACCTCGCCAATTTCTTTTCTTGGAGGAGTTGATCCTAAAACTGGGATAATAATGGACAAAAACTCAGATGTTTTTGGAGAGTGCATAAAGGATAAAGTTTTTGTATTTCCGATGGGAAAAGGCTCAACCGTTGGTTCATATGTGATCTATCAGTTAAAGAAAAACGGGGTTTCACCTGTTGCAATAATCAATAGAGAAGCAGAGACTATAGTTAGTGTCGGTGCAATAATCTCAGATATACCTATGGTCGACAGAATCGAAATTGAGAGTATCAAAGAAGCAAAAAAAGTTAGAGTTAATGGCGACAAAGGCACAGTAGAAATATTGGATTAAAATTAAGTTTTAAAGTAGTAGTACTCACCAGATTTTTTCTGCTCCTGATCTTTTTGAGAATCAAGCTTGTTTGACCTTGGCCTTCCAGAGCCAGGCTCTCTTCTAAAGGTTATTCCAATCTCTTTTAAAAATCTGTTCATCCCTTGACGAAGCTGAAGAGGTGGTGAAGCATTTCCTAAAACACTTGGCCTTCCAGAAAATACAATTGCCTTGTCAGAGGTATAATCTAAAGAAACAAGGTCGTGCTCAACTACAACTGCCATAATCTCTTTTTCCCCGATAAATCTTCTCAATACCTTTGAAAAGTTAAGCCTCTGCTCGATATCTAGGTATGCAGAAGGCTCATCAAAAAGATAGAGGTCTGCATCCCTTGAAAGGCATGCTGCTATTGCTACCCTTTGAAGCTCTCCACCTGAAAGCTCTGAAACAGAGTTTTCTAGTATAGGATCTATCTCTAAAGGCTTTAATATCTCTGTTTTGTAGATGTTTGTGTGAAACTTTCCTTTTGCTACCTCTGAGAGTAAGTTTCTTACAGTTCCATCATAATCCCTTTTGATATATTGAGGCTTATAGGATATTTTTAACTCTGTCTCAAACTTTTCCCCATTATCAGGCTCTAAAACACCTGCAAGTATTTTAATAAATGTACTTTTTCCTGTGGCGTTTGGACCGAGTATACCAATGATCTCACCCTTGTTGAGCTCACCGCCTTCAGTTTTTAAAGAAAAACTATCATAGCTCTTCTCAAACTCAGGGTAATCTAAAAGAGCCTCCTTTGCAATAAGAGACTTTTCTTCCTTTTGATAAAATTTAATTGATTCATCCCTAAATCTAACATTGTCTTCTTTTATATATCCATCAAGGTACATATTAATTCCTATCCTAACGCCAACAGGTGTAGAAACAATCCCATATACCCCTGGCTGACCATAGAGAATATGGATATAGTCGCTTAAATAATCCAAAATTGCAAGGTCGTGCTCAATTACTACTACGGTTTTCTGCTCAGCAAGTTTTCTTATAGATTTAGCAACATTTAACCTCTGCTTTATATCAAGGTAAGATGTGGGCTCATCTAAAAAATAAATATCGGCGTCTTTAGACATCGAAGCAATTACAGCAACTCTCTGTAATTCTCCACCGCTTAGAACAGAAATATCTTTATCAAGGGCATCTTTTAAGTCAAGCTCATTAATAAGCTCCTTTGACACCCCCCTCTCATCAACCTTTTCGAGTAGTTCTCCGGTATTTCCCTTTGCAACTTTTGATAGTTTGTCCACATATTGGGGTTTTAAAGAGCTTTTGATGTTTTTAGACTCAATTTTTTCAAAGTAACCTTGGAGCTCAGTTCCTCTAAAATAAGAGATCAAATTTTTCCTCTCAGAAGACTCATAATCTCCTATATTTGGATAAAGTTCTCCGGAAAGAATTCGAATAGCTGAAGTCTTTCCAACACCGTTTTGACCTATAAGTCCCAACACCTTTTCCTCTTTAGGCATGGGAAGTCTATAGAGTCTAAATGTATTTGGACCGTACTGGTGTATCGGTTTAGAAAGCTCTTCAGGTAAATTAACTATAGAAATTGCTTTGTAAGGACATTTGTGGACACATATTCCACAGCCGCTACATAAAGCCTCAGAAATAATCGGTTTCTTAGTTTCCTCATCTATTATTATTGTTTCTTCATTCATCCTAGGGCCAGGACAATAATTTAGACATAACAAGTTACATTTTTTTGGTTGACATTTATCGTAATCTATTACAGCAATTCTCAAAGTTTCACCTTAAAAATAAAAATTAATAGTGTAGGATGTTGTAGATTATTATCCAAGACAATAACCAGGTTCCCAAAAATGAAAATGCTCCTGATTTTAATATACTGGATGGTTTTCCATATTTAATTACATCAACGCCTATTATTTTAACAATGTAGGTGGAAGCATAGAAAATTGCAAATGCAACTATAACTATCACAAAGTTATGTAGATCTAGAAATCCAGAAATTATTCCAGCTGCCAATCCGGTTAAAGCAAAAATAAGCCCTATTTTATGATTGTCGTCCATAAAAACTCACCATTTAAAATCATGAGAAGTGTTACATTTAAAAAGTTTATTATAGCTAGACTAATTTTCTATCCAATTGGAAATACGTAAGAGTTATATTCAATTGAAAGATATTATTAATGTGGTATAATGAAGCGATTTTTAATATTTGTCCTAGTTATTTCTTTTGTAATCCAACCTGTATTTGCTCAAAATGTTGATTTAAGACTAACATATCCTGAAACTGTTGAAAAAGGAGAAAGAGTACGAATAGATTTTGAAGTAGTAAATCCCAATGATATTCTTTGGGATGGAACGGTAACAATAGATGAATCATTTATGAATACATATGCTGCTTACATCGAAAGTGAAAGAGATTACCGAAGAAATCCATTTCAATTTTCTAGACTTGATCCTGGAAGGAATTTTAAAGGAACGTTTGTATTGATATTTAAAGAGAATATCCCTCTAGATGAAGTAAACTTTAGTATTTTCTTAAAGTGTGGAATAGGCCCTTGTAGGGCAGGATGCAGGCCTTACTTTAAAGAAAGTTCTGTAAACATTCAATTTTTTATTGAAAAAGAAATAGAAGCTAATCTAAAACTTGATTCTAAACAATTCTCTGTTTACACTGGTGAAACTTTAGAGGTGCCTTTTACTATAGAAAACGTTGGAGATATACAGATGAGAAACATAACTGTAGACCTTGAAGGTGATCTTTTAGCAGAAGAAACTATCAACATTTCCCATATAAATCCGGGAAGAAGTTACACTAACAAACTAGTTGTTTTGATAGATGAAAATGTTTCTATAACCTCCTTTTCCTCGAAAATCGTTGTAAAATACCAGGACATAGATGGGGTAGAAGGAGCCATTTATGAAAACATAGATATAGATGTCCTTGAAAAGAAGGAAGAAAAAGTAGAAGATATTAATGAAATTGAAGAGGAAGAGGCTATTGAAGATGTTAGACCGCCCACAAACGGATTGCTTTATTTTTTCATTTTCTTTGGAGTTATTGCAGTAGTTGCAGTTGGAGTCTTCATAATGTACCTATTCAGAAAGAGATAATTTTTTATATATATTAA
>PWMA01000128.1 GCA_003558335.1 Candidatus Methanofastidiosia archaeon
AGAAAAGAAAAAAATAAATATATTACCTCATTAGTTTATCTATGCTTAATATTTTCAATATGAAGCGATTTTTCATTCAAAGAAAATCAAATACTGTTAGAAAATATCCCTAAATAATGTATAAAAGAATTAAAAATACTCCTCTACATATATTTAGCCTTTATTTAAATAAACCTCAAAAATCTTCTTATAAAGTAAAAAATATTTAGGATTTGAAATTCTTGAACGTTTTCTTGATAATTAATATTACAGGAATATAGTTCATTTGTGGACTCACAAGGGGATCTAATTACACCTTCATCTGTATATATTTCAAAATAATAGAATATTTTACTATTATCTGAAGGATCTATATCTATAAAGTAATTATTATCATTTTCTTCATGCATTCTCTTTATAAAAAAGAAACTATCAGGGTCGCTGTCATATTTGTAATACAAATAAGCATTTGATGCATCAATATCTTTTAATTTCATAGTTAATTTTAGCAAATTAGATATATTTACATCTTCAGGTGTTTTATTAACTATCAAATCATTTTTTGAAGGGTAATCTTCTGTTTTTCTAACATCTATATCAAACTTTTCATTGGAAATATTATTTTCTCCATTAGAATCTTTGATTTTATTTTCTGTTGGGTTAGGGCTAGTTTCATTATTAACAACATCTACACTAAAATATGTATAATTATTATTTTTTGTAATTTCCCTAATGGTGTTTCTAGGATCGATTTTTATTTCTACGTTGTTTTTACCAACATCTAGAAATGTCAAATATAGATAAACATTTTCATATGAAGATGGAAAGATCTTATCTATAATTCGAGATGCTTTAAGATTTCCATTTATGTATACCTCTACGGGCACATTTAAAGCTGGCGAATTTCCAATATTTCTTACTTTAAAAGAGATGGGTGAAGAAGTTCCCACGTATGTTATTTGTTCATAGGAAATATCCCTTTGAGATATATAAAGATCAGGTTTTTCATTTATAATTTGATTTGAATCTTCAACTGTTTTTTTCTCATTATCTAAAGACTTTGCTGTAAAGGAATATATGGCCGTATTGTTATTTTTACTTTTTTCATCAATATCATTGTAATAATCAGCAACAAAATAGAGATTGTAATCATCCTCTTTTGGAGGCGTCCATTCAAAGTTAACCACTATTTCTTGTCCAACGTAGAGATGAGGTATATTTGCCTTTGCCAGAAGATTTCCATTTCTTGAAGTTCCTTCAAAAACAGCAAACACAAAACTCTCAGCATTTCTTTTACCGGTGTTTGTAAGTATTATATCAAATGATGTTCTTTTTAAAGTCTCAACTTGTCCTGAAAGTTCTATTCCCTTTATTTCTATATCAGGCCTCCCTTGATTTTCTTGAATTGGTGTTTTAGCAGGCGTTGTAATATTTCCAGATTGAGTACCAAATAGTTGAGTTATCATTTTTCCATAAGGGCCTCCATCAACTATCCCAATCCCAACTTCTTTAAATGAAGGGTTTAATATATTTGCACTATGTGAAGGGCTATTCATGAGTAAAGAGTGGCCAGTAGCTATAGATGGATTCCCACATAAGTTTTCTCCTAAAGCAACAAAATTATATCCTGCGTTTCTTGCTCTATCCGATGAAGTTAATCCATCCGGATTCGTATGACTAAAAAATTCTCTATCAATCATATCTTGGCTGTGAAGTCTTGCAACAGAAGAAAGTGTATTATTCATAACTAGAGGATCTAAACCTCTTGCTTGACGCTCATTATTAATTAGATCAAGCATTTGATACTCTTCAGAGGTATTAGAATAAGCTAAAGGTATAGTTCCTAGCAATAAAAGCAATGTTAAAATTGGAAAAAATACAATTCTCTTATTTTTGCCCATATAACAATATTTAAAATGTTCTTTTTAAGAATTTCTGATTTAATAATAGTCTCAATTTGTTATTAAATTATAACTTAAAAGAAAAATAATAAAATAGAATTAAAATAATTTATCTTACAATTAGCTGAGCCTTTTCTGGGTGATATCTCCATTTTTTTGGAATTCTATCCTTTTTAGAGTAGTATTTCCCAAGTCTCCTAATTTTTTCCTCAATAAGATTTAGTCCTCTTGTTGAGTGGACATCTTTTGGATTAAGTTCAAGATGTTTCCTTAAGTTGACAGCTCTTGCTATAAGATTGAAAAGGTCTTCTGGATACTCTCCTTGGAGATTATTTTCTTCCAGTATACTGTTGATACTTTTTCCGGTAATGAGTCTTACATCAGGGATTCCATATTGATCCCTTAGAATAATCCCCATCATACTGGATCCATATCCTTCTTTTGACATGGTTACTACTAAATCAACAACCTCTTCTGGCCTTTTGTCAACCCAATGTGGAATCGATGTTCTTGTTGGTTTTTTTGAACCAGATTTTCCTCTTTTTCTAGAATGCATTCTTGCCATTTACTCAACTCCATTTTCAAGGTATTTGGCCATATTTTCAAGGGCTATACTCCTGTGGGAAAATTTGTTTTTTTCCTTAGTGGACATCTCTCCAAATGTCTTTGAGCTTTCTTCTGGTATGAATATGGGATCATACCCGAATCCATTTTGGCCTCTTAATTTATTTGATATTGCGCCTCTTGAAATTCCTTCAAACAAGTGAGGGCCATCTTTGTACAAAGCTACCACAGATTTGAAGTATGCACTTCTTTTTTTAATATTTGAAAGAATTTTTAAAATGCCTTCATTTCCAATGGTATCTTGAACATACCTTGAGTACGGTCCAGGGAAGCAGTTTAGTTCTTCTATGAACAGTCCTGAGTCTTCTAAAAAGAAGGGACTTTTAAGCCTTTCGCTGCAATAATTAATACCATATAAGGCGATTTCAGTGATATCAGAAGCTTGAATTTCTGGATATTCTATTTTACTCTGAATAAGCTTTATATCGAGGTATTTGAACCTATCCTTTGCTTCTTTAAATTTCTCCCTGTTTCCAGTTATAAAGTACAGTTTAAACATATACTTACAAACAATAACTCTTATAAAAAAATTTCTTTATTCAAATTTAATGGAAGCTATTAATGAATCAGAAAAACTAAAAATAGCGGTCGTAGGAATCGGAGATGAAAGCTTTAAGGTATTAGAGTCTAAGCCTAAAGAGTTGGAAGTTCTTATTATGGGGCTAGGTTATAATAAAGAACAATTAAATTTCTTAAAGATTGATAATAAATTCTTTATTAATGAAGATCTAAAGAATAGAATTAGCTCTTCTGAAAAAATACAGGATATATCAAAGATTAAATCTATATTTGGTGATGATTTTTGCAATCTTTTTAGCACAGCAAATATTGTTTTTGTATTGACTGATTTAGATGATACAAATGTTAAGATTGCATCGATCCTTTTAGAATTATCAAATAAGAACAAAGCTATCCCAATTCCTGTAATAAGGGGCAATGGTATATTATTATATAGTAAAGAGTATTCAAAAAAGAAGTTTTTAGAGCTGAAGAAACATTCCCCTTCTTTTATTATTTGCGAAGACGAGCTGAAAACATTTCTTCCCAGAGAATATTCTCCTTTTTGGGAAAAAATAGAAGGGCTGTATCTATCCCTTGCATTGCCCAGCCTTGTCAACATCGACTTTGCAGACTTTAGAACAGTAATTAATAAAGGAGGTCCTTGTTACATCGGCGTTGGGGAAGGAAAAGGCGATAGAAAAACTTCAAATTGTTATAAAAGCGCTTTAAAGTCAATATTTGATTTAGAATTAGAGGATGTAAAAGGTGCACTAATCAATATTATTGGAAATAAAGATTTGGCACTCAAAGAATCAACAAATGTTACTGGACATATTGAAGAGCAAATTCATAAGAATGCTGAAATAATATGGGGTGTATCCTTAAATAACAACTCTAAAGACATATTAAAAGTCGTAATAGTACTTACTGGGGTTTTATATCCTGAATTGGAGGATTATCTCTAATATTTAATATATAGGCTCAAGAATTGGATCTTCCTTCTGGGGCGGAGGGAACAAGAATTTCATTGTCCATTAATAATCTTATAATCTCATTTAGTATTATTGCCTTTTCTTCAATTTTGGCATTGGTAATTTCAGTTTCAGGAACTTCAGGATCTATATACATCCAACCCCTGTTCCTAACACCGAACTGATCATAAAGAAAATGTATGTCTGACGTATCTCTATTGTGTTGGTAGAAATCTATCAATGCTTCGAAGGGATAATATTTATCTGTCCCATGATGTATATAGACAAACGGCCCATTAATAACTCCAATCAATATGTCATACTCTCCGCTATCTTTGTAATCATAAAGCACACACTCTTTGTAAAAGTCTGTAGTAATAGGGTATTCGCCAGTATTTCTAAACTCTCTCTTAAAATTGGAAAAGTTTCTCCAAACTTGTGCATCATATTGATATATTTTTTTTATCTCAAATCCTCCTTGCCTATTGAGATTCCAGTACTCTTCACTTAAAACTCCTGATGTGTATCTAAGCCATTTATCAATTATTCCATCCCTTCCTTTGTCAATATAATAAGATCTTTCAACAGGATTTTGTAGTATAATTGTTATGTCATTACCGTCTAAGGAGTACTCAAAAGTTGAGCCTGAGAGTTTATCAACAAGAAACTTATTTTTATCAAATATTTTGAGAAAAGAATTGGCTAGGTTCATTGCGTCAGTTGTAGGCTGAGGGAACCTAATTTCCATAAAATCTGAGACTCTTGGAGGTAGCCTTTCCAGATAGCTTCTGTATAACTGCTGTCTTTCTTCTGACTGGGCTTGGGTAGTTATTACGTTGACAATTATCTCATTTAAATTAGCCTTTGTAAAACTGTCTCTTGCTATAAGGGTGTTTAATATTGTGATGATTTGTTCTTCAGAAAACCCTCTATATTCGAGATAATTTCTAGAATACTCTCGATTTTGAGGTGTTTTTACATCTGATAAAAGTTCTCTTTCAGTTGAGGGATCAATTATCATCATATTAAAGTCATAATATCTTCTTGAACCTTTAAATGCAAGATCAACGTAATAAAGATCCTCTAATCTTTTGATTTTTCCTTCATTAATTTTTAGATTTATATATTCTTCTCCAACAATACCCTTCGCCCTTTCAAACTGATCAATTGTAAGTACAACTTCAAATTCGTCTAAATTTGTTTGTTGTGAAGCACATCCTGCAAAAAATAAAGATATCGTGATTATAGCTAAAGTAGAATATGCTAAAATCTTATTCATAATAACTGCTCCAAAATATATACATGGAACTCTTATCTGAGTTATATAATTTATCAATAGAAGAATCATTTAAATGGTTTTCACTATTTTTAAACTCTGAAATTTCTCTTGGTCCAAGATAGATGTATTTTATGTTGTAAATTTCAGTTATAGTGAAATTTCCAGAATAAAGAGAGGTTACATCTTGACTTCTTTTAATATAGTCCCAACTACCTGATGCATATCCACCCTCCACATTTTTCAAACCTGAAACCTTGCCAATAATAGGCGAAGTAAACCAAGAGGATGCAACTGTAAAATTTCCTTCTATTGAGTTATTATTTAAATAGGAAAAAGCTGAATACTCTTCATTTCCCACCATGGGTCTAACTTTTGAAACATATTCTGCAGCAGGAAAACAAGATATAATCATAATTCCAACAATTGCAGCTACAAAAACCTCTCTTTTTTTATCTTTTACAAATTCAAATATGGCAAAAGATGAATAAAATGCAATTGGATAAGCTAAAAATTCTATGAATCTAAATGGTAGAAGATCTAGACCAGGTATATAATTCCTTGAAAGAATAAAAGCTATAACGCCCCATGATATCAACATCAAATCTTCTTCCTTTTTTCTTAAGATTAGCAGGGCTAGACCTGGTAAGGCCAAAGCCATTGTAATGTATCCAAGTTTTACCGGATAAAATGAAAGTTTGAATAATCCTCCATAAGGTATGTTCGAAGCAATACCATAGTTTAAAAGTTGTATAATCCATGGAAAAGATATTATGACAGTTATCAATGTAAATATATAGAAATTTTTGATTTTAGCCTCTCTTTTGGCCAAATATAAAAGCGCTATAAATAAAACTATCGAGATGTAAAATACTATAAAAGATAATCCATGTGTATAAAAAATTCCCGAAGATATTATTCCAGAAATATATAGATATTTCCTATCATTTAACCCCATCAAATATGTAAGAAATCCAAGAGGCATCAGTACCAAGGCAAGAGATTGTGGTGAAGCTATTATACCTCTATCGAGGGACACAGGTATTATCAACACAAAAAAAGATGAAAGTAACGCCATTTCCTTTCCATAAAATCTGTTTACTAAAAAAAACATTGAGGCGGCCGATAACGGAAACAAGATTGCTGGCATGATTCTTGCAGAATCTACTAGGGATAGCCCTATAAGATTTAATAATTTATATAATCCTAATAATAAAATATGAAACAATGGAGGGTATGTATGAATACGCCCCTCAGGACCAAAAGAAACGGGGTCAAAGGTAAAAAAACCACTCGAAAAATTTTCTACGATTCTCATGTGATACCATATGTCCCATGAAAGCGGATATGGAAATCTACTGTATAACGGATAAGTTAGGCAAAATGCTAGTATGACTATAAGAATAATAGGTATAAGAAAATATTTTATTTTTTTCATTTCTGGCAATTCCATTAAAAAAGTTAAATAGACATCTTTTTATATAGTTTAGCCTATAAAAAATAGGGGACAATATGAAAAAAAAAGTAATAATCATGGGGGCGGCGGGTAGGGATTTTCATGACTTTAACACTTATTTTAAAGACAATCCAAAATATGAAGTTGTATGTTTTACGGCCACTCAAATACCTGATATTGAAGATCGCCTATATCCCAAGGAACTGGCAGGAAAATTTTATCCAAATGGCATACCTATTTATTCTGAAGTTCGACTTGGAGAACTAATTAAAAGATACAAAGTAGATAAAGTCTTTCTTTCATATAGCGATGTTTCTCACAATTATGTCATGAACAAAGCATCAATAGTTCTTTCAAATTTTGCTGATTTTTCTATTCTTGGGCCAAAATCTGTGATGCTAATATCTAAAAAACCAGTTGTAAGCATATGTGCTGTAAGAACAGGAAGTGGTAAAAGTCCAACAACAAGAAAGGTTAGAGATATACTAAAAAGTATGGGATTAAAGGTGGTAGTAGTTAGACATCC
>PWMA01000035.1 GCA_003558335.1 Candidatus Methanofastidiosia archaeon
GATGTTTGAAATGTCACCATTTCTGGGAAATAACAGTTTCTCCTGAGGAAATTGATATAATATGTCCAAAATGTGAAAGATCAGATGTGGAAATATTAAATAGTTGTAAAGGAAAATGTGGATAAAAATTATCTTAAGGTAATAATGTGAAAATAGCAATACCAACAGACGATAAAGGCGGCCTATCTGATATTGTATATAATCATTTTGGTATGGCCCCTACATACACCATTGTGGATGTAATAGGTAATAAAATTGAAAATGTAGACATAATAAAAAACATAAGTGATCATTTTGGTGGTTCTGAAAGTCCAGTTGATTTACTTCTTAAAAATAACGTAGGGATCGTAATTTGTTCGCATCTGGGCCCACATGCGATGGAAATATTATCTTGCCAAGGATTTGATCTATTTTTCACAAAGAGAGAAAAAGTTCAAGATGTAGTGGATAACTACATCAAAGGAAATTTAGAAAGATTTTCTGGTGAAAAAACATCTTGCAACGCTTCTAAATAACCTATTCTAATTTGTAAGTCTTTATTTTTTTAATCCAATAATTGGAATAGAGAGCTCCAACAGGGTTGTGTGCTAAGATCCTATCTTTAACAATTAGGACAGTTGTAGGGGCTTTTGAATATTTGATAAATAAAGAATCATGCCCAACACAAAGACCTACAACTATATTAAACTGTGTTTCTTCTTTTTCTAATAATTTAGCTTGGCCAACAGGATTGCAAGAAGATTCGCTTAGTTTTCCTGATAAAGTTTTAGTAACTCCGAAATCACCTTTTTCAATGCCACCAGTTTTACATATGGCTAGTGAAACTTCAAATCCCTTTTCTTGTAACAAATCTGTCAAAATTTGAGATTCTTTTTTTAATCCGACACAAGAAGCAATTCCCAATTTTTTGTAATTCATTCTTTTACAAAATTCTATTAGTTCAATGACACGAGGGAGCTTCATATATGCATCGGCTTCAATTTCTGTAGAAGTTATATAAAAATCTAGGTTTTCTTCTTTTTTTATTTCTTTCTCTGCGTATTCTCTTATTTCTTTACTATAACAGTTTATTCCATCCATGCAGATAGAATCATCACAATCATTGCATCTCATATAAGAGATAAAAAGCAATAATTTAAAAAGTTATTTATGTTATGCCCGATATTATATCTGTTTTAAAATCAAATAAAGTTTTATTTTGATTTTTATATTTCAATTTCATTGTGTTATCATTTGTAACTTTGCCTATTACTTTGGCCTCGATTTCTTGTTTTTTGAAAAGTTTTATTATTTTATCAGTATTTTCAGAAGTGGAAGTTAAGGTAAACCCATATCCAGGATAGATTTTTAGCCAATCTATGAAGTTTATAGTTTCTGGTCTTTGAATCTCCTCTATATCTATAACTGCGCCTTTTCTTGATGTTTCTAGAAGCATTCCAATTGTGCCCAATATACCTGGATTTGAGATATCTTTGGCAGAAAATGAAAGCTCTTTTTCTGCTATTTCATTCATGATGCTTAATTTTGATAGACACTCTTCAGAAGATTTATCAAGAGTAGTGTCCCAATTTAAAAAATTATTGTACTGTTTGCCATTCATATCCATAGCCAATATAATGTCCTCTCCATCTTTTGCTGAAAAACTTGAAAGTATTTTTGAAGCTTTCCCCATTATAGAAACAGAAACTGTTGTGCTATCTGTATCAGGATGTAAGTGTCCACCAACCATAGGAACTTTAAACTTGTCACATCCGGTCCTAATGCCTTCAAGTAAATCCATACAGTTATCTGTTTTTTTCAATGACATAATATTGACCATAGCAATGGGTTTGCCCCCCATTGCATATATATCATTTACATTCACGAGCACAGCACAATATCCTGCCCAAAAAAAATCATTTAATAAATTTGCCCATATCCCATCGGCAGCAAATAGCAAATAATTGCCTTCATTATTTATAACTGCTGCATCATCACCAAAGTCAATGAAAGTGTTCCCATAGTTAGAAAATGGTTTAAATTGATTAATTAGGTGTTTAATTGGATTTTTTCGCTTAACACCTTCATAATTCCTGATTTCCTGCACAATTTTATTTAATTCTGCCATAATTTTCAACATGCGGTTAAAGATTAAGATACTTATAAAAGTTTTTATTTTAGAATACTTTCCATAAATTTTCTGATTTCTGTAGGCGTGGAAGATTCAAGACCATATATTTCAGAAAATTTAGAAGTTGTTTTCAAAATTTTTGTCCTTCCACATGGTTCTGCATCTAAAAGACCAGATTCAACTAAAATTTTTACATGTTCATAGCACTGACTACCTCTGTATTTCACTAAATCTGATTTTTTTAGAGGTTGTTTATATGCAACAATAGCTAAAGTTTTTAGAACAGCCCCCTTTATCTCAGATTTTGGAGCAAAATCCGCAGTCAATAAAGAATACTCATTTTTTACTTGCATTGTATACAGGTCTTGTACAGCCCTAACTACTTCTATTGCACTACCCCTCTCACGATAATCTTTTGATAAATCTTCGATCAAACTTTCTACATACTCTCTACTTTTGATTTCAAGCTTTTTTTGTAGTTTAGAAATTGATACAGGATCTCCTGAAATGAAAAGAATTGCTTCGATAGAGGCCTTGTCTTTTATTGTATCCATACGCCAATATTATTGCTTATATTTAAATGGTTTGCCAGGTATATTTAGAAAATAATTTATTTGAATCTAGGATAAGAAGCTTTTTTAATGGACATATCTTTGTTTAATCGGGTGTATAGATGGAGTTAGAAGAAATTACTCAAAAAACTATGGAATACGTAACTTCCGAGGGTGAAATTTTTGCCCAAAAAATCAAGGTCATATCTTATGATATTGAAAAAAATAATGTAGAAATTGGAGAAGAAAAAGAAACGATAGGCATAGGAGTGAGAGTAATCAAAGGAAAAAAACAAGGATTTTCGTTTACAAATAATATAAATGGGTTAGAAGAATGCGTTAAGACGGCATACAAAGTTCTCAAGGTATCTAGGGACAGAGAAGATTTTGTTAGTCTGCCTGAACCCAAAAAAATAATAAAAAGAAACTTGACAGATGAATCCCTCTATTCTATATCATCTGAAGATTTAATAAAGTTCTCAATCGATATGATTGATGGGTGTGAAGAAAATAAAGGCACTCCATCTTCTGGAAGCACAAATCTGACACTTCACGAAGAAGCTATTTCAACTTCTACAGGAATATCTTTAAGTCAAAAATATGCAACATTGTTTGGATATTTATCTTCAATCTATAAAGACGTTGATGTATCAACAGGGTTTGATTATAACATTATGAGAAAAAAATTTAATTTTACAGATATTGGAAAAAATGCAGCTGATAAAGCTAAAGAAACAAGTAATGCAAAAAATATTACGTCTATGTATTGTGATGTTATTTTAGAGCCTGATGCCATATCTTCATTGCTTTCCAACACATTTATTTCTCACCTTTATGCTGAAAACGTAGATAAAAATAGAAGTTTTCTAAAAGGAAAAATAGGAGAAAAGATAACAAATCTTAAAATGATAGATGACGGTACTATTGATTATGGAATTGCATCTTCAAATTTTGATGGTGATGGAAATCCAACAAAAAGAAATATAATATTGGAAGAGGGAGTATTGAATCATTACCTTTATGACGACTTCTATGCAAAAAAATTTGAAGTCGAATCCACTGGGAACTCTGAAAGAGATTATAAATCTCTACCCTCTATTGGAACTACAAATTTCATAATTGAAGGTGAAAAAATAGAAAATATAAAAGAAGGATTTATTATTAATGAATTAAGAGGAGCCCATACTGCCAATCCCATATCTGGAGATTTCTCAGTTGAAATATCAAGTGGTTTTTACATAAAAAATGGAGAAAAAATTCACCCTATCAAACATGGAATGATAGCAGGAAATGTATTTGATTTTTTAGGTAAAGTTAAAGGAACTTATGGAAAAATAAAAGATACTGGAGGTCTAATAACTCCTTCCATTGTTTCAGAAGTTAAGGTGGTAGGATGATAGCTATTGTGGGTATGCCCGGCTCTGGAAAAAGTGAATTTGTAAATGTATTATTGGAATTTGGATATAATGTTATTTCTATGGGAGATCTAGTAAGAGAAGAAACTATAAAAAGAGAATATAGTTTAGAGGAAAGTGGTAAAGTTGCACAGATGCTAAGAGACGAAAAAGGTCTTGATGCGATTGCAATTTTAACTTTAGAAAAAATTAGAGATTCTAATGAAGACAAGTTTTTAATTGAAGGTATAAGAGGGATAAAAGAAATTGAGAGATTTAGAAATGAGATAGATTTTTTTCTGATCGGAATTCATGCCTCTCCGAAGATAAGATTTGAAAGATTGAAAGGTAGAGGAAGAGAAGATGATCCCAACACATATTATGACTTTCAGGAAAGAGATTTAAGAGAGCTTTCATGGGGATTAGGTCAAGCCTTGGCATTATCAGATGCAATAGTTGACAATAATGAAACTTTAGAAAAGTTTAGAGAAAACATAGTTAAGGTGATTAAAAAATATGAGCTTTAAAGTAAAAGTTATTGCAGAAGTAAAGCCGACAGAAGATCTTGAAAAGGTAAAAAAATCTATACTAAACATATTTCCCGATATAAATATCGAAGAAAAGAAAAACGAAGTTATTGGTGAATCAGACTCGAACAATGTTTTTTCAAGATTTATTGAATTAATTTATTCTGATGCTATAAGAGACACAGTAAATATGATTTTAAAAGAAGGTGTTTGTGGGTCAAAAATATCATTTTCTATGAATAAACAAGCCGCTTTTGCTGGTAGAGTAAATCTCTCAAAAAATTCCACTTTGGGATCAATTAAAGTAAAAATTTATGTAGAGAATCCTTATGAGTTTATTGATAAAATAGTTCCAAGAACGATTTGATCTTAATATTTTAAAAAGGTTATTTTTTGTAATTCCACCCATATGTTTTATACTTTTCTTCTGATAATTTTTTGGCCAGTTTCAACTCTTCTTTAGAAATCTTTTCTTCTTTTGAGGGCCCATGTATTGATTCAAATCCTTGTTTTAAAGATTTAATTAATTCTTTTATGTTTACATTGCACCCTTCTTCTGATAAAGTTGTAACTCTATTTTTTATTTCAATTTTTTTGTCAGATACTTTAAGAGTTTTTTCCATTAATTCTATATTAGTGTCATACATTAATGTTCCGTGTTGCAAAATAACTCCAGATTTTCTGGTTTGAGCTGACCCTGATATTTTTTTCAAGTTAAACACTAAATCATTGAGGGGTTTGAAATGAGCCTCTATGTCTAATATTTTTAGACCCTCAATTATACCTCTATATAGATATTCAAAAGAATAAAGAATATTTTCAGGAGTGTTGTTTTCAGAAATAACAATAGAATAAGTAATTTCTCCTAAACTATCATGAAATACATTTCCCCCTCCAGTTATCCTCCTTACATAATCTATGTTGTTTGAAATGCAATATTCTAAATCAACTGCAGATTTTAATCTCTGGAAGTATCCGATTGTAACACAAGAAGGTAAGAAAGAGTACAGTCTAAAAGTGTCAGGTATTTTATTTTTTATCCTTAACAGCAATAAGGTTTCATCGATACCCATTGAAATATAACCATCGTCTTTTCTATATTCTAAATATCTCACAAGAAATAATTATAGAAAAGCATTTATATGTTTACGTAATCGTAAGAGTGGGAAGGGAAGTGGAGGAAAAATCTAGAATCCTCTCATATTTTTTCACCTCTAGTGCTAAATTTCCCTTCCCTCGTTATAGTCTTTAGGAGGCAATTTTATGAACCAAAGAATTTTAGAATTACTTGAGAATGAAGATTCTCCTCTTTCTGCGGAGATGATCAGTAAAAGAACAAAAGAGAGTCTAATGAAAACTAAATCCAGTTTATTGAGATTGCAAGAAGAAGGAAAAGTAGAAAGTACCAAAAAACAAGATGAAATAGTTTGGCAGATTAAGAAAAAAGATGATGTTGAAAAGAAATATGAAAAGATGGGAAGATAATGCCTTTTTCTAACCCCTTGATCAAAGGGGATGTTTCTCCTAGGATATATCAAGAAACTATTTTTGTAAAAAGTATAGATAAAAATACATTAATTATTTTGCCAACAGGCTTGGGAAAGACCTATATTGGGATTTTACTTGCTGCATATACCTTGAATTTGAAAAAAAAGAAAGTTTTAGTTCTTACACCAACTAAGCCACTTGCAGAGCAACATTTTAAAACTTTTTCTGACTATTTAAACATCGAAAAAAAAAAATTTGCTCTTTTAACTGGATCTGTCAATCCATCTAAAAGGATCGAAATATATGGCACCTCTTTAGTTGTGATAGCAACTCCACAAGTTATAGAAAATGACATATTAAAGGGAAATATTGCCTTAGATGAATTTGGACTTGTTATTTTTGATGAAGCCCATAGGGCAATAGGAAAATATGCCTATGCCTATATAGCTGAAAAAGCTATATCCAAGAATATAAGAATTATGGGATTGACAGCATCTCCTGCTTCAGATAAAGACAAAATGGAAGAAATAATAAAAAATCTTGGTATAGAAAATATTGAAATTAGGAACGAAGATTCGCCCGATGTAAAATCATATGTCCAAAAAGTAGAAGTTTCATGGGTTCCTGTAAAACTTCCAAATGAATTTTTAGAGATTAAAAAGTTACTTGAGATGTTACTTAGAAAAGAGGTTAGATCTCTGAAAAATCTAGGATTTGTCTCTTCTGAAAATGTTACAAAAAAGGAATTATTGGCAACAGTTGTTAAAATAAATAGTAAAATTAAGGAGATCTCTCCAAATGAAAGATCCATTTACTATGGGGCCTTAAAGTCTCAAGCAAAGGCCATAAAAGTGTATCATGCCCTTGAACTTTTAGAAACTCAAGGTATATCTCCTTTGACATCATATATTAAAAGGATGAGAGGGAGTAAAAGTCGTTCTTCATCAGAACTACTTTCGGAAAAAGCTTTAATCAGAATACTAACAATGGCAGATGCTCTAATTGAAAAAAATATTGAGCATCCTAAAATTTCAAA
>PWMA01000093.1 GCA_003558335.1 Candidatus Methanofastidiosia archaeon
AATGATTCTTGTTTTTAGCGTTTCAAAAATTGGTAACGTACTGAACAAAATTCAAACATTTGAAAAGTACATGCGAAAAGCAGTTGCATTAATATTTATGACCGTTGGACTTTACTACATTATCTTACTTTAGATTTTGGTAAATTTTAATTTCTAAATCGTTAAATTTATAAATAACTTAACAATTGTTAAGTTATTAATGTTAAAGATTAACTTGGTGAGTCATTGAAATTGCCCTGCGAACTAATAGTTTGGCATTTACTCCCCTCAATGAGGAGAGAAATTACAAAAGTTTTAGTTGCTGATTCTCAACTTAGTCAGAAAGAAGTTGCCAAAATACTAGGCGTCACTGAATCTGCAATCTCTCAATATCTTAGTTCTAAAAGAGGTGACGAATTTAAATTCAGTCCCGAGATATTAGAAGAAATTAATAAAATTGCCATTCAAATAAAAGATTCAGATTCAGAATCAATTGTCATTGAAAAAATATGTTCATTATGCAACTTAATAAAAAATAAAGGTTTTTTGTGTCAATTCCATAAAGCTGATGATTTAAGCCTTCATAATTGTGATCATTGTACAGGAGAACTAAAAAATGAAACTTAAGCATATATTGATATTTTTTTACAATAATAGGTATTTGCCATGATATTCAAAAATCAATAAAGAGTAAAAAAATATGGAAGAAACGAATACAAAGAAAAAAAAAGGATTAGGCATATTTGAAAAATATCTTACTCTTTGGGTATTAATATGTATAGCCGCTGGAATCGCTTTGGGAAGGATAGCGCCAAACGTAGCAATCGCTATAGATTCTTTTTCGTACTACCAAGTCTCAATACCCATAGCAATCTGTTTATTCTTTATGATGTATCCAATTATGGTAAAGATTGATTTTTCCGAAGTTGTCAAAGCTGCAAAAACCCCTAAACCTGTCGGCATGACTTTATTTATTAATTGGGCAATAAAACCCTTTACAATGTTCCTAATAGCTTCCTTTTTCCTTGGTGTGTTGTTTAAGGGATATTTACCCGGGACGGAAATATTACTTACTGGCCAAGAAGTTGAACTTTGGCGAAGTTATCTTGCCGGCGCTATTCTTTTAGGGATTGCTCCATGTACCGCAATGGTATTAGTTTGGAGTTATTTGGCTAGAGGAAATGCTGGTCTCACTCTTGTTATGGTTGCCATAAATTCACTTACAATGCTGTTCCTATATGCGCCTTTGGGGGGGCTCTTGCTTGGAATCGGGGCAATGCCAATTCCATGGCAGACAATGCTTTTATCTGTTACAATTTACGTCGGATTGCCGCTTTTGGCAGGGTATATTACTAGAAAAAAAATAATCAAATCAAAAGGCATGAAATGGTTTAAAGAAAAATTTGTACATAGATTAACCCCTGTAAGCATAATGGCACTTTTGATCACTTTAGTGTTGCTGTTCTCTCTAAAAGGAGATGTGATCGTAGAATATCCTCTAACTATATTTTGGATTGCAATACCCTTATTTGTTCAAACTATCTTGATTTTTGCGGTGGGATATTTTGTACTTTCAAGATTTTTAAAACTAGACTACAGAGATGCTGCACCTGCATCCATGATAGGGGCTTCAAATCACTTTGAAGTTGCAATTGCAACAGCCACAACGTTGTTTGGACTTGGATCTGGGGCGGCACTAGCAACAGTTGTAGGTGTACTAATTGAAGTGCCTACAATGTTGCTTTTAGTTTACATTTGTAAAAAGACTTGTTATCTATTTCCAGGATGCAACCTTCCATGGAATCAATGTGAAAATACTGTTGACGAATCAAACAATTAGTTATTTTTCTATTTTTAATTCTTTCAACGCTTTATCAAAAGATTCCCTTAATGTTTCAATGTTTCCATCTTTAATTACAAGTTCACTGTTAAAATGTGATGCAAACTCCTTACACCTCGCCCTAAACTCCTTCTTATCTGTAAATTCAGGTTCAATTCCTATCACTTTTTTATAGTCTGAACTACCAAGGGCAAGCTTAAACTTTTCTTTAACAGAAGCATCTGATACCTCAGCCTTTCTTTTTGAGTCTAAATTCCTCATTTTTTCTTCTATAAGTTTTGGCCAATACTTTGCCCACCCTGGTGTCATAAAAAAGACATCATTCGTTTGTTCTAGTTCTTTAAGATAACTTTCGCTAGATCCCATAAGTGCACATATACAGTCGTCCATTATTTCTCCTTTCTCATTAGTTAGAATGTCAAAAGGAACTTTTATTTTATTATTAATTAGTAACTCTCTTATCGATCCCAAAGCGTTTCCACACAGTCCATATAAAAGAAGAATATAATCCACATGCTTTTCAATCTCTTTTGAAGCAGCTACCACCTCTCTCTTTATATCTTCGGCATATAAATGAAGTCCAAAAGGAAGTATATTAATGACTACTTCTAAAGGGGCCTGTCTTTTAAGAAATCTTTTTGAACATAACTCTCTTGCAATTGAAATCTTGTCATAATGATACTTAGTTTCAAGCATTTTTTGAAACTCTTTTGAAGAGTCGCTGTTTACAAGTATAATTCTATCAATAATCTCATATTCTGATAAAAGCTCCAGCAACTCTTCCCCAAAAATCTGACAAGCAACAATCCCTATCCGTTTCATATTTTTCAAAATATTTCTCTGCTTAAAAGAATTTCTAGCACAAATAGAAATATTTTTATATGCACATATATACATAAAAATATGGATAATCAAGTGGAGATATTTAAAGCCTTGGGCGACGAAACTCGTCTTAAGATAGTTAGATGTCTTTTAATTCAGGAATATTGTGCATGTGAATTTACATCTAACATCCAAAAAGATCAGACTACAATCTCGAGACACTTAAAGATTCTCATAGATGCAGAGATCTTGAAGTCTGAAAAAAAAGGCCGAAATATTATTTACAGTATTAAGGACAAAAATATCAAAGATATGTTGATAAATTTTGGCATTCAAGGCTTTTTATGTTCTGAGGAGGAGTAAAATGAAATCTAAAGATATAAAGAAAATTGTAATAGAAAACTATTCAAAAATTGCATCTTCTAACTGTGGGTGTAGTTGCGGGTGTGGCGATGTAGGTAATAATGAATTTATAACAAAATCCTTAGGATATTCTGATACGCAGATAGGAAATATATCTGATTCTAATCTTGGATTGGGCTGTGGAAATCCAACGGCTCTTGGGGAAATAAAGAAAGGACAAACAGTACTAGATCTTGGTTCAGGAGCAGGGCTTGACTGTTTTTTAGCAACAGATAAAGTTGGACCAGAAGGTAAGGTCATAGGTGTTGACTTAACTGAAGCTATGGTTGAAAAAGCAAGATTTAACGCTAAAAAATATAAATATAATAATGTTGAGTTTAGGCATGGAGATATAGAAAATCTTCCAATCGATAAAAATTCGATTGATATTATATTAAGCAACTGTGTAATCAATCTAGTTCCTGATAAGACTAAAGCTTTCAAAGAAGCATATAGGGTACTAAAGAAAAGCGGAAAAATGTATATCTCTGATATAGTCTTACTTCAAAATATAAGTGAGGATTTAAGAAAAAACGAAGCTCTGATAGTAAGCTGCATTGCTGGCGCAATACTAAAAGATGACTATCTTAAAATAATTACAGACGTGGGGTTTGAGATCTCAAATATCAAATCTGATGAAGAAATAAGTATAAGACAGTATTCAGGTCTTCCAATTGAAAGTTTAAGCGTTGTTGCAATCAAAAAATAACTTTTTGAAATCTTTAATTATCATTTGAGTATTCTTCTAATAATTTTTCCAAAATATACCCCATTAGAATAATTAAGATAATACTAAAACTCCATCTAAGCATCATAAACCTTATTCCCATAAATTTAAGTTCAACTAATCCTTGAGGTATTTTTAGGCATGCGCATGCCCCCAAAAAAACTATAATGTTTAACATACTGGCTCCTTTTTTTAAAAGAGACGATGCGATAGGGAAGGACATGTAAAGTGGCCCTGTAGGAAGAGAACCAATAATGATTGCGATTAGCGCACCCTTCGTTCCTGATTCTTTACCCAAATACTTAGTAGTTTGTTCTTTTGATATCCACGCACCGAATAATCCTATAAATAACATAACTGAGGGTATGATTAGAAGCATTTCTATAAAATATTTTGTAGATTCGCTGAGTATAGTATCTTTTCTTTCAGGGAATAAGATTACTACTCCAATAAACAGCGCTGCAAATATTAGAACTCCAACATAGCTCTTTATAATCTTTGATTTGTCGTTTTCGTTCATCATTTTATTGCCATTCATAGTAATACGCCTATTATAACTGCTATCACTATAGCCGCAATGAAACTTGATATATTCCTCAGAACTGTAAACTTAATCCCAAACTCTTTTATTTCAAGAGGCATGGACGTGAAACCTATCATTGTGAGACTTGTGATAAAAGCCGCTCCGATCATCACACTTGCCCCCTTTTCAATCAGTGAAGCCACTAGGGGAAACGAAACAAAAGCAGGAATGTACAAGATGGCTCCGATAAGAGATGCCAGAAGAACACCCGAAATGCCTGATTTTTCCCCTAGATATTCGGCTATTAAATTATTCGGAATAAATCCCTGCATGATGCCTATAATCACAATAGTTATCATGATATACGGCACAGTATTAACTAATGAATTAAATGCAATTTTTACTACCTTTGATGTCTTTTCTTTTGATTTAAAAAATGAAATTCCCAAAGCCACAAGTACTAAAAGATTCAATATAATAAAATCAATGGCCATCCTGAATCCCCATGATTACCATATCTTCAAGGCATTTTATGCCCCGAATTTCATCTTGACCTAAGAAAATGCCTTGATTAAATTTGAGTTCAAATTTACCTTCTTTGTTTGTGAAAATTCCCCTCCTTTGATCACATAAAAAAATACAGCATATGGCTCTGGATGAGGTGGTATCTCTTGACCGGCTTTGAAGTATACAGTTACAATATTGAATTTTTCTGATTTGATAAGATCTTTTTTATTAGGCTCTTTGTCGGAAAAATATTTCTCCACTATCAAATTATTAAAATACATCTAGTTTCCTCCAAACTTTTTATTGTAAAATTCAATCATACTGTCAATTATGGCCCTACTCTCAATTAAATTTTCAAACCACTTTTTTAGAAATTCTTCTCCTTCTTTTGTTGGCTCATAGACTCTCTTGTCAGGCGCATCTCGATTCTTTTCCCAAACTGAAGACAGTAACCCACTATTTTCCATTCGTCTCAATGTCGTGTACATTGTCCCTGTTTTGATTCTGTGTCTCCCATGGCTCATTTCCTCTATTTTTTTAATTATTTCATATCCATAAGAAGGAGTTTCTGATACTACTCTCAATATGAGAAACTGTAGCCAACCTCTTTCTGGGCCTTTTTCAACTCTCATAATATAATATATAACATTGTTATATATAAAACTATACATCTTTATTTTATCAAATCTTAGTAAAAATGAAAGTGTGTTCTAAAATCTATAATTATAAATAGGGACACTCAAAATTTTAAAAGCTCCTTTTCCCATTCTTTTTTACAATCACACTCATAGTCTAAAATCTTTGGATTATTATTTATTGAAAACTCTAAAATTCTTTCTTCAACTTCTCTGTTACAAACTTTACAATTTTTAGGTCCACGAAATCTACCAAATGCTACAGGATGGCATATTATATCTGGTTTTAAATTTGCTGTTCCCTTTAAAATCTCCATTATACTCCAACCCCACGGCGGTGAATACTCTTTCTTCTGCCATAGATATTCAACTAAAGTGTGTTTATGAATAGTCATCGGATTAAAAGAAATGACATCAACAAGGTTCTCTATAGCTTTTGCTGAATTAATAGCATCATGGATGGCTTCTTTTTCAGTGAGAAATGGTGGTTTTATCATTAGATAGACCTTATTTTTTATACTAAGCTTTTTTAATATCTCACTCGCTAAAAGAAAATCTTCGAAAGTAAATCCTTTATCGATTGAATATTGAAGCACTTTGTTGTTAGACGATTCCAATCCAATCGCCACTTCAATTTGGACATTTTTTGCACTGTTTCTTAAATCTTCTAGATATTCTTTTTTTACATATTCTGGTCGTGATTCAATAGTTATCTCTAATACATCTTTTTCAGAAATAAATGAAATAATTTTCTTTGCACAATCAATATCTATCTCTTTTGGATCAAGAAAACTTCCAGATGTAAAAAGTTTGATCTTTTTTACATCATTATCATAAGCATTGTTAAACAAATCAATAAAGACATCGAATATATCTCTAGAAACGTCCTCTGGAGAATCTTCAAAGTATGAGCACATATTGCATCTTCTCCATCTACAGCCAATAGTCGGGAGGATTATAGAAAGTGCTTTGCCATCCTGTCCTTGTATTATTTCTCTATTGTAAAAATACATTAACTCTTATACTTAACTTCAGTTTAAAAATTTCACTCAAAGAGGCAGTTCATACAATTTACAGCTATAATTGACATCAAAATAGCTGCTATTGCAAATATTATCCATACTCTTCTACGGTAATACCTTTCAGAAAGATAAATGATAAATGCTGAAGTCGCAACAAAATAACAAAGTAATGGAAACATAGGCCTAGTAACAAGTAAAAATAGATTGTATCCTCTTAAATAAAGTGACCACTCAATACCGCCCCAACTAACACCTATGAAGATTACACCAAAAATAAATAACTCTTCAGCCTTTTTGTAGTCTTTATCCCTTAAGTATAGAGAATACACTATTAAAAAAGAGCTCAATATCGCACTTAAAATTGAGTAATGATATCCTAACGATTCAAGTCCCATTTTATTCCAACACCGCTCCTTTTTCGGAAGAAGAAACAAATTTTCTATAGCGCATAAGCATTCCCGGTATATACTTTTTCGGTGGCTTTGCCGATTTTAATCTTTCTGCCATTTCTTCGTCTGAAAGAGCCACTTCTAATTTTCTCTTAGGTATGTCTATTTTGATTATGTCCCCATCTTTTAATGCCGCAATTGGTCCTTTTTCAAAAGCCTCTGGACAAACATGGCCTATGCACGGGCCTCGTGTACCTCCAGAAAACCTTCCATCTGTGATCAGAGCAACAGATTCAGACAGCCCCATACCTGCTATTAAACTTGTTGGCTCTAACATTTCTCTCATTCCTGGCCCTCCCTTGGGGCCTTCGTATCTTATAACAACAACAGTACCTGGCTGAATTTTTCCATCCAATATGGCTTTAGTTGAATCTTCTTCGCTTTCAAAAACCTTGGCCTTACCTTCAAACTTCATCATCTTCTCACTAACTGCTGTTTGTTTAACAACAGAGCCATTGGGCGCTAAATTTCCTTTTAAAACTGCAATTCCACCTTGCCTGTGGTAAGGATTATCTACGTTTCTAATGACATCGGAATCCACATACTTTACTTTCTTTAGTACATCCTCTAAAGTATCTCCCATCACAGTTTTAACTTCAAGATTGAGCCTATCTTTTAGTCTTACCAATATTTGAGGAATTCCTCCTGCATCGTCAAAATCACGCATAAAGAACGGGCCACCTGGCCTTAAATTTACAAGGTGGGGTGTTTCTTTAGATAACTTATCAAAAAGTGATAATGGCAACTTAATTCCAAAAGCATTAGCCACTGCTGGCAAATGCAGTGCAGTATTAGAGGATCCACCTATACTCATATCAACTCTTACTGCATTTTCAAAAGTATTTTTGGTAACAATATCTTTTGGTTTAAGATCTTTTTTGATTAAATCAACACTAAGTTTTCCAGTTTTGTAAGCTATATCCTCTTTCCTTTTGTCAGTTGCATGAACGGTAGCGCTTCCTGTCACTGAAAGACCAAGAGCTTCAGTCATACATGCCATCGAATTTGCTGTAAATAAACCTGCACACGCCCCTGCCCCTGGGCAGCTTCTTTTTTCTATCTCTTTTAGTTCTTTTTCAGATATTTCTCCTTTTTTATAACTACCAATTGCTTCAAAAATAGAGATTAGGTCCAGTCTTTTTCCTTTATACTCTCCAGGCTCCATTGGCCCCCCTGTTAGTATGATAGCAGGTATATTTACTCTTCCAGCAGCCATAAGCATACCAGGGGTAATCTTATCACAGTTTGTAACACCAACCCATCCGTCAAACAAATGGGCAGAGACCATCAATTCCACAGAATCGGCAATTAGATCTCTTGAAGGAAGAGAGTATCTCATACCCAGGTGTCCCATTGCGATACCATCACATATACCAGGTATACCAAATTCAAAAGGTATTCCTCCGGCATCTCGAATGCCTTTTTTTACAAATTCGGTAAGCTTTCTAAGATTTAGATGTCCTGGAACAACATCAGAATAAGCCGATGCTACACCTATAAATGGTTTCTTAAAATCTGCTTCTTTAAGTCCATTTGCCCATAATAATCCTCTGGCTCCTGCTTTATCAATATCTTCTTTTATGACTGAACTCCTCACTTATTCACACCCATAAAATTTAATAATCCATATTCAACACTATCTACAAGTGCGTACCAACTTGCTGTTATAATATTTTCCGATACCCCAACTGTATTCCAAGTCTTATTATGCCCATAAGTTCTTATCAAGACTCTAACAACTGAACTTGTTCCTTCTTCTCCCTCAAGAACTCTAACTTTATAATCTGCAAGATTAAAGTTTTTTATTTCTGGGTAGGCCCCAATTAAAGCCTTTCTCAGGGCCATATCCAATGCATTTACAGGACCCTTACCTTCTGCAGCTGTATGAAACTCTTTTTCTTTTACTCTAAGTTTGATTGTAGCTTCAGAGTGGGAATCCATAGGCCCCCTTTTATCTATGACCACTCTAAACCCATCCAACTCAAAAAATTGTTTATAAGTTCCTAAGGCCCTTTTCATCAAAAGCTCAAAGGATGCCTCTGCACCTTCAAATTGATATCCTTCATTTTCTAACTTCTTTATCTTTTCAAGTATCAGATCAAGTTTTGAATCCGTATAATCAAGAGCAACCCCATATTCCTTGGCTTTAAAAGCAATATTGCTTTTTCCAGATAATTCTGAGACTATAACTCTTGTTCTATTTCCTACAAGTTCAGGTCTGATATGCTCATATGTTTCAGGATGTCTTTGAACGGCACTAACATGAATCCCTCCTTTGTGGGCAAATGCACTAGATCCTACATACGGCTGATGTGTATCTGGTAAGATATTGCCAAGTTCAGATATATATGCAGAAACATTTTTTAATTTACTTAATTGTTCATTTGAAATACAGTCCAACTTCATTTTAATCTTCAAACTTGGTATAATTGAACATAGATTTGCGTTACCGCACCTTTCTCCATATCCATTAATAGTTCCTTGAACAAGAACTGCTCCTTTTTTAACAGCTTCAAGAGAATTTGCTACGGCACACTCTGAATCATTATGTGCGTGAATGCCTATGTTGCTTTTGATTTCAGATTTAATTTCAGAAATAATGTTGGCAATTTCAAATGGCAGAGTTCCTCCATTTGTATCACAAAGAGATATACAGTCTGCACCTGCCTTGTCTGCCTCTTTTATAGTTTCTAATGCATATTCTCTGTTTTTTTTATAACCATCAAAGAAATGCTCTGCATCAAAGATTACCTCTATACCATGATCTTTAAGAAATACGATGGAATCATATATCATTTCAAGATTCCTTTCAAGTGGAACCTTTAACGCTTCAATGACGTGGAAATCCCAACTTTTTCCAAAAATTGATGCAACTTCGGTATCCACATCTAAAATTGCTCTTAAGTTGGGGTCCTCATCAGCTTTTAATTTTGCCCTTCTAGTGCTACCAAAAGCTGAAATCTTTGAGGTAGTTAAAGAAAGAGATTTTGCACTCTTAAAAAACTCTATATCTTTTGGATTTGAGCCTGGCCACCCTCCTTCAATATAATGTACTCCCAACTCATCAAGCTTTTCGCATACCTTTAACTTATCGTTAGCAGAGAAAGATATACCTTCTCCCTGTGTTCCATCCCTTAAAGTCGTATCAAAAAGCTTTATCATTTTTTTTACCTATTCTTTCATCTTCTTTACTATTTCATCTCCAACATCAGTTGTTTTTGAAGTTCCTCCAAGATCCTGTGTCCTTATTTTTCCTTCTTCCAACACCTTAACGACCGCAGTTTCGATTAAGTTAGCAGTTTTTGGCTCTCCTATTGTTTCCAACATCATTACTCCACTTAAAATTGTAGCAAGAGGATTTGAAACATTTTTTCCCTTATATTTTGGTGCAGAACCGTGAATTGGCTCAAACATAGAAACACCATTTGGATTGATATTTCCCCCAGCAGCAAGTCCTAATCCTCCTTGAATCATAGCTCCTAGGTCTGTGATTATATCTCCAAACATATTTGGCGCAACAACAACTTGATACCATTGAGGCTGTTTTACAAACCACATTGTTATTGCATCTACAAATGTGTATTCAGTTTCGTATTCGGGGTACTCTTTTGCCACATCTTCAAAAACATCTCTCCAGAGACTGTAAATATTTGTTAAAACGTTGGCCTTATCCACAGAAGTCACTTTGTTTTTACCTTTTATTTTAGCAAGTTCAAATGCATATTTTATAACCCTTCGTGTTCCCTCTCTTGAGATCATACCTATTTGGTAAGCTATCTCTTCAGGCCTATCAATTTCAATTCCCATATCAAATTTGACTTCATATAAGTCCCTTAAAACCTCTAGCGATTCTTTTTTAGAAGTTCCTTTAAATCTACCACCTATTCCAATGTAAAAATCTTCAGTATTTTCTCTAACAACATAAAAATTAATATCTTTGTAAGTTTTATTCTTCAAAGGACAGGGAACATTAGGATATGACACAATTGGCCTTAAATTTATATATTGATCAAAATAAAATCTCATCTTCAAAAGTATGCCCTTTTCAAGTATACCAGGGGCAACTCTTGGGTCACCAATAGCACCAAAATATATTGAATGCTTTTTCTTAAGTTCTTTTAAAGTTTCCTCTGTTATCAATTCTCCTGTTTTTAGATAATGCTCTGAACCGTTTTCATAGTATTCCCATTCAATGTTTAAACCTGTAATATTACAAGCTGCATCTATGACCTTTTTTCCTTCTTCAATTATTTCAGGGCCTATACCGTCACCGGGCATTATGGCTATTTTTTTCATTTAGAACCTCCTTTACATATTCAATTAAACCACCCTTTTCTACTATTTTAAGTAAAAAAGGCGGCAAGGGTTTAAACTCAAAGACTTCTTCAGTTCTTCTGCTTTTTATAGTTCCGCCTTTGAGATCAATTAATAGTTCATCTCCTTCATTTGCATCGACATCACATTCTATTAAGGTTAGACCTAGATTAATAGAGTTTCTAAAAAAGATTCTTGCAAAACTCTTTGCTACAACACATGAGATTCCTGCACCCATTAGTGCTCTAGGGGCATGCTCTCTTGATGAGCCACATCCAAAATTTCTTCCAGCAACTATCACGTCTCCTTCTTGCACAATATCGTGAAATTCTGGACGCACTTTGATGAAAGCATTTTTTGCTAGTTCTTTGGGATCTCCAGTTGTTAAAAATTCAGCAGGGATTATCTGATCAGTATCTACATTGTCTCCAAATTTTATGACCCTTCCTTCGATAATCTCTTTCATCATAGCACCTCTTTTGGATCAACTATTCTCCCTTCCAATGCAGAAGCAGCAACTACAGCTGGATTTGCTAGATATACTTCTGAATTTTTGTGCCCCATGCGCCCTATAAAGTTCCTATTTGTTGTAGCAACACATTTTTCTCCATCTGCAAGTATCCCCATATAGCCGCCAAGGCATGCACCACATGTTGGCCCACAGACAAAACAATCGGCTTTTTCAAAAATATCTATTAGCCCCTCTTGCAAGGCTTGATTAAATACTTCTTTTGACGCAGGAACTACTAACATTCTAACCTCAGAGTTAATTTTCCTCCCCTTTAAAATATCGGCTGCAATTCTTAAATCTTCAATTCTGCCGTTTGTACAAGATCCAAGATAAGCTTGATCTATTTTAACATCAACTTCAGATGCCGGTGCAGTATTGCTCGGCAAAAATGGCTTTGCAACTAGTGGGGGTATATCTTCTGCATCATACTCTAGTTCATCAATATAATATGCATCTTTATCAGCATAAACAGGATTATAATTTCCTATCACTCTGTCACTTAAGTATTCAAACACCTTATCGTCTGGAGGAATGATACCGGCTTTACCCCCAGCTTCAATTGCCATATTTGAAATGGATATTCTGTCAGACAAGGTTAAATTTTCAATAGTGTTGCCATAGTACTCCATAGCCTGGTACAATGCACCTTCTACCCCTATATCACCTATAACTTGAAGAATTATATCTTTTCCATAAACATATTTGTCTAGTTTACCATTAATTGTGATTTTAATACTTTCAGGCACCTTTAACCATAACTTGCCTATTGCCATAACTGCCGCTGCTTCAGTTGAACCTATGCCTGTTGAAAAAGCTCCCAGCGCGCCGTAACTGCAAGTGTGAGAATCTGCTCCGACAATTAATCTTCCTGGGGCAACAAAACCCTTTTCAATCATGAGTTGATGGCAAACTCCGCCTCTACCTACTTCATAATAGTTTTTTATTTCGTATTTTTTTGCAAACTCTCTCATTTTTTTTGCTTGTTCTGCAGATGCAATGTCTTTGTTAGGGATATAATGATCTGGAATAAGGACTATTTTTTCTTTTAGCGGTTTTGTACCCTTTGGAAATTTTTCAAACTGTTCAAACGCTGGAAGTCCAGTTACATCATTTACCATAACATAATCTACTTTAGCTTCAACTATCTCGCTCGCCTCAACATTAGCTTCGGCTTTATTACCTATTATTTTTTCCGATATAGTCTTTCCCATAAAAATCAACTAAAAATAAAAATTTAAACTATATTATTTTTTTTCAGGTTTTAAGAACATCTTTCTAATATCTTTACCCACTTCTTCTATGAGTTTCTCGTTGCCTTCTTTCCTTGCCCTTGTCAAAACTGATCTACCGGTATAATTTTCCATCATGAATTCTCTTGCAAATTCACCTGATTTAATGTTGTCAAGCACTTCGTACATTCTTTCTCTAACCGAGTCATCGATTATCATTGGACCTCTTGTCCTACCGCCATACTCTGCAGTATTTGAAACTCTGTTCCACATTAGCTCTAGACCTCCTTCATAAAAAAGATCTACAATAAGTTTCACTTCATTTAAACACTCAAAATATGCTATTTCAGGCTGATATCCTTCACTTACCAAGGTTTCAAAACCTGCTGTTATCAGTTCTGTAATTCCTCCACATAGGACACACTGTTCACCAAATATATCAGTAATAGCTTCTTCTTCAAAGGTGGTTTCTACCACTCCAGCTTTTGTTAAGTTCATTGCCTTTGCCATTGCTAGAGCCGTCTGCTTAGCATTTCCTGTGTAGTCTTTTTCAATAGCTAAAAGGGCTGGGGCTCCAAAACCTTCTGTATAAAGCTTTCTTAATTCACTACCTGGCGTCTTGGGAGCTATCATCACAACGTCAACATATTCTGGCGGTTTTATTTGATTAAAGGTAATATTTAATCCATGGGAAAAACTAAGAACATTTCCTTCTTCAAGATTATCTTTTATATATTTGGAATACACATGTGGCTGCACTTCATCAGGTATTAATATATGAACAATATCTCCTATTTTTGCAGCATCTTCTACACTCATAGTTTTAATTCCTGCATCCTTTGCACAGTTCCAAGACTTACCACCTTCATTTACGCCTACAACAACGTCAATACCACTATCTTTTAAACATAAGACTTGTGCCCTACCCTGATTTCCATAACCTATTACGGCTACTTTTTTTCCTTGTAAATATTTAAGGTCTGCATCACAATCATA
The DNA here is from genome assembly GCA_003558335.1 of Candidatus Methanofastidiosia archaeon. GTDB lineage: Archaea > Methanobacteriota_B > Thermococci > Methanofastidiosales > Methanofastidiosaceae > Methanofastidiosum. Next base: position 13,957 of record PWMA01000093.1, read on the forward strand.
ATACATTGTTGCCATTTTTTTAACCTCCACTTTTCTTTTCAATATCTCTAGAAATTGCAGTAACGCCTGTTCTAAAGAGTTCTTTTATTCCATAATTTTTCATAGTTTCAACAAATCGATCAATATCAAGAGGATCTGCCGAAATCTCTAGAGTTATTGTTCTTATACTGATATCTACTATATTTGATTTAAATGCATTAGCTATCTCTATAATCTCTGCCCTATTTTCTTTGTCTGCATAAACTTTTAACAGGCAAAGATCTCTCACCACAGATGTATTTTTATCAAGCATATTTACTTTTACGACTTCAATAATCTTGTTAAGCTGCTTTTCTATTCTTTCAATTTCTCTTTTATCTCCTGTTGTTATTATAGTCATCCTACTCATACCTTCTTTTTCAGAAGGAGAAACTGTTAGTGAGTGTATATTAATCCCTCTTCTCGAAAACATTCCACTCATTCTAGTAAGGGATCCTGCCTCATCTTCTACTAAAACAGATATTATCTGTGTTGACATCTTCCCACTCCTATCATTTCATCAACTCTTCCGCCAGGAGGGATCATTGGTAAAATATTAGTTTCAGATTCTATCTTAAAGTCTAAAACTGAAACAACACCCGAATCAAAAGCATTTTTCAATGCTTTTTCGACGTCACCAACATTTTCTACTCTCTCTCCATAAGCACCAAAAGACTCTGCCAATTTTACAAAATCTGGAATGGTTCCTAGCTTTGTTCCAGAATACCTTTTGTCCCAGAAAAGTTCTTGCCACTGTCTTACCATTCCCAGAAACGAGTTATTTAACACAGCGACAACCACAGGAATATCTTCTGCAACTGCAGTTGCAAGCTCTTGACAAACCATTAAAAATGACCCATCTCCGGCAATATCTAAAACCTGATTATCTGGCTTTGCAACCTTTGCACCAATGGCAGCGGGGAATCCAAATCCCATAGTTCCAAGGCCTCCCGAGGATATGAATTGTCTAGGTTTTTTAGTTATGTAATAATGTGCAGCAAACATTTGATTTTGACCTACTTCTGTAGTGACTATAGCATTTTCATCAAGAAAATTATTAATAGTTTTAATTATAACTTCGGGAGTAAGTTTATCCTCTTTGTGTTTTGTTGTTTCACATTCTTCACACATACCATGAAGTTGATTTACTCTTTTTCTCCAAATGTTAGTTTCTTTTTTAACATCTTCATATTTTTTAATAAATTTAATAAGATTTCTTATTACAAGACTAGCGTCACCTACCAGAGGAAAGTCTACAGGTATGTTTTTGTTTAATTCCGAAGAATCTATATCACAGTGAATTTTGATAGCTTCTGGAGCAAAAGACTCAAGCCCCCACCCAGTTGTCCTATCTGAAAATCTACAACCTATAACCAATAACGCATCACAACTGTTGATCATCTTATTTGCGCCTAATCTACCATGCATTCCCACCATTCCTAATGAAAGAGGATGATTTTCAGGTATAGCACCTTTCCCCATGAGGGTTGTAGCTACCCCGGCTCCAAGATATTCTGCAAGAAGTCTTAAATCTTCAGACGCATTTGCATGGATTATTCCTCCTCCTGCAAGAATTAGAGGCCTCTCGGCTTCTATAAGTTTCTGAGCTATTCTCTTAAGTTGCAAAGGATTTGGAACTATGTTTGGATTATAACCTGCAAACTTTACCTCTCCATGATGGTACTCTTTTGAGGCAGCTTGTTGGACATCATTAGGGAGATCAATAACGACTGCACCCTTTCTACCTGTATTAGCAATCTTGAAAGCACCTTTTATTGTCCAAGATAGCCTATCAGTTGATTTAACTAAAAAATTATGTTTAGTTATTGGCATTGTTATTCCAAAAGTATCTGCTTCTTGGAATGCGTCTGTACCAATTGCACTGGTCGGAACTTGGCCAGTAAAAGCCACAAGTGGAATTGAATCCATCGTTGCATTGAGTAGACCAGTTATCAGATTTGTGGCACCTGGGCCGGAAGTGGCCATACATACTCCTGTGTTTCCAGACGCCCTAGCATAACCATCTGCAGCATGGACTGCCCCCTGTTCATGTCTCACAAGAATATTTCTAACATCTGTTTCTTCATAGAGTTCATTATATAAGGGGATTAAAGAACCACCAGGGAATCCAAATATATGTTTAATATTTTCTTCTTTTAAGCACTTAACTACTATCTCTGTACCTTTTAATCCCTCATTCATTTCGTTTTCCCCTCTTTAGTTATTTTTCTTAGCTTATTTATGGCTTCAACCGTTGCATTAACACTTGTCATCACTATATCTGGACCTACACTCTTTCCAATCGCTTTTAATTGATCTTCATTTGTAATTCTTACAGATACTTGACAAAGTGCATCAGATCCTCCGGTTATAGCTTCAAGTCTGTACTCTTCAAGAGTTATATTTTCAGGAACAACTGACTTTAAAGCATTTAGTGCTGCATCAACTGCACCATTACCTATATTTGAACCTATTTTTTTATTTCCATTGATATTTAGAATTGCTGTGGCAGTTGGGGTAATATGAAGTCCTGAGATAATTGATATTTCTTCAAGTTTTACTTCTTTTTCCTCATCAGGAACTTTTCCAACATATCCGGCCGCTATTGCTATTAGATCCTCGTCAGTAATCTTTTTTCCACTCTCCCTTATTCTTTTTACTTCATCAACAATTTCTAATATCTGTTCCTTTGATAAGCCAATTCCAAAATCCTTAAGCTTCCGCTCAATTGCATGGATTCCTGTATGTTTTCCAACAACAATCTCACTCTCTCTTCCAACTAATTTTGGCGTTAGAGGTTCATAACAAAATGCTTTGCTTAAGACTCCATGAACATGAATTCCAGACTCATGTGCAAAAGCATTTTCTCCTACTATCGCTTTGTTTGGCTGTACTACTACTCCAGATATTCTTGAAACTAGCTTTGAAATATAAGTGAGTCTAGTGGTATCAATAGAAAATCTTACACCATAAAGCGCCATTAAACTCATAACTGTTTCCTCTAACGAAGCATTACCTGCTCTCTCTCCAAGACCATTTATTGTACAATGTACTTGTTTAGCTCCATTTTCAACAGCAGCAAGCGAATTGGCAACTGCAAGTCCAAAATCATTATGACAATGGACACTTATTGGAACATCTATATCATTAACAAGCTCTTTTATCAAATATCCCATAGCTTTAGGCATTATCGTACCTACTGTATCGGGAACATTAATATAATCCACTCCTGCGTCCTTTACCCCTCTATGCATCTCTTTAAGAAATTCAAGCTCTGTCCTAGTAGCATCCTCACAAGAAAACTCTACCTCTACCCCATGTTCTTTTGCATACTCAACACCATCTACAGCTTTCTTTAGAATATCTTCTTTTGACATTTTAAGTTTGAATTGACGGTGCAGAGGCGATGTAGCAATAAATGTATGGACCCTATCTACATTACAATCTAGGGCAGCGTCTATATCTTTTTGATTTGATCTTGCAAGCCCACATACTTTTGCCTTTAGTCCCATATCACATATTTTTTTTATTGAGTCCTTTTCTCCTGCAGATGTTATGGGAAATCCTGCTTCAAAAGCATCTACTCCTAATAGATCAAGACTTTCAGCTATCTTCATCTTTTCACCTAGATTAAAAGCAACCCCAGGCGTTTGTTCACCATCTCTAAGCGTTGTATCAAATATTTTGATACCTTCTATATACATGTTTTCTAATACTTTTTTGTTATAATCACTTACGCAAATTACATCTTCCACTTTATTCACCTATCACAATAACTCATGTAGTAAGTTATCTTAAATAAAATCAAACAGCTTAAAACCTTACTATTCCAAGTAACACTATAGATATTTTTTAAAAAGAATCTATACTTTTGCGAGGTGCAAAAATGCACCCCCCCTAATTATTAATTCCATAGTGTACACCTAACGCATTTTAAAGCAAATTTACTTCTTTTTAAAGGTTTCGGTTATTTTTATATAATAAAAATAGAAAAAGAAATATATATTTTACTTTATTTGTTTTTTACACTTCTGCTAATGAACTTTTCAATTTCAATTACAAAAAAACATGTTGTTGCAATCAAAATCATTGGAATCCACCATATTGATGGAAAAGGCTCAGTTCTAAAAGGGCTCGCTCCAAATATGGTCTCTGAATAAACCAACAAAACTTGTAATAACAAAGTAACAGAAGCTCCAATTATAACCCATTTGTTCCTAAATGGATTAAAACTAAAAGCGCTATCTTCAAAAGATCTTGCAGTGAATAGATATCCCACCTGAACCATTATTATTGTTGTAAAAGCTATAGTTTGTGCTTGGGATAGGTATTCAATTGAGTTTCCTACAGATCCTAAAAATAGCATATACATTGAGTATATTGATATCACTGTTATTATTGAAACAACTCCAACTCTTTTAATGAAAAATCTGTTGAATAGCTTTTCCTTAGGATCTCTAGGAGGTCTTTCTAAAAGTCCTTTTTCACCAGGCTCCCATATCAAAGGTATAGAACATGCTATAGCAATAATCAGATTAACCCATAGAATTTGAACTGGCTCAATAGGTAATCTTTCTCTAAAAATAGGAACAAAAGGAGATAAAAATAAAGCAGTCGCCAGTGCTAATCCTTGACCACCATTAGTAGGTAAGAGATATAGTATTACCTTCCATATGTTATCATAAACTCTTCTACCTTCTTCTACTGCAGCAATTATTGTGGAAAAATTATCGTCTGTTAAAATGATGTCTGAAGCCTCTTTACTCACTTCAGTTCCAGTCATACCCATTGCAACGCCTATATCTGCAGCTTTTAATGCCGGAGCATCATTGACTCCATCTCCTGTCATAGCCACCACATGCCCTCTTTTTTGCAGCTGTTTTGTTATCCTAAATTTATGTTCAGGTTTAACTCTGGCATAAACAGATATTTTTTCTACTAAATCGTAAAGTTCTTCGTCTGTTATTTCTGACATCTCCTGACCAGTCAAAGTTTTGTCTTCTCCATCTCCAATTTTCAACTGTCTGGCAACAGCTTTTGCTGTAAGTGCATGATCCCCAGTTATCATTATAGGCCTAATACCTGCTGTTTTACACTTTTTTATAGCTTCTATAGCTTCTTTTCGCGGAGGATCGATCATACCTTGTATTCCCACAAAAATTAAATCAGAAATGTCGCCTTCTTCAAGAGACATTTTTTCTTTTGGAACCCTCTTGTAAGCCATAGCCAAGACTCTTAGGGCATCTTTAGCCATATCTTCTACATTTTTCATAACTATTTCTGTGTCTAATGTTACCTTTTTTCCATCAACTAACATTTCCTTGCATGATTTTAGAACTCTTTCAGGCGAACCTTTTACATAGATCAAATTGTCTTCTCCATCTTCATGTAAAGTTGCCATATATTGTTGTTTCGATTCAAAAGGTATTTCATCAATTTTTAGAAGTTTCTCATCAACACCCGCTTTTTTTGCAGAAACGATCAAAGCGGCTTCGGTATTACTGCCTTTGGCAACATATCTTCCTTTTTCTTTTTCTATATCAGAATTGTTACAAAGAAAACCTGCTCTCAATGTTTGTACAAGTTCTTGTGTTAAATTGGTTTTAGAATTGCTTCCCTTTTCATGAATTTGGCCCACTGGTTCGTATCCAACTCCATCGACATTGTAAATCTTATTTCCACTAAATATATTAGTAACTGTCATTTCATTTTTAGTTAGGGTCCCTGTTTTATCTGAACATATTACGGTAACACTTCCTAATGTTTCAGCTGAGGGCAAATTTCTGACAATAGCATTTCTTTTAGCCATAGCTGTGGAGCCTGTCGCAAAAGCAGCGATTACTGCTCCAGGAAGGCCTTCAGGCATCATAGCCACCATCATTCCAATCATGGCGAGGAACATATAGACAATATCGTATCCCTCTAATACGCCCAATATAAACATCAGTATTGAAACTCCAATGATGGAAGCAACCATTAGTTTTACAAATTCTGAAATCTTTTTTAATATTGGTGGAGAAGTTTGAACTGAGCTCTGCATTAAATTTGCTATTTTTCCTATTTCGGTATCTTCACCTGTAGATACTATGACACCGTTCCCCCTTCCACTTGTGACAAAGGTACCACCATAAATCATACAATACTTTTCCCCATCATTTTTGTCATTTTGATCATCTTCAGATCCTTTGGCAACAGGAATAGATTCTCCTGTTAACATTGATTCGTCCAAATACATATTTTTTGAAGCAATGATTCTAAGATCAGCCGGTACTTTATTGCCCGACTCTAAAACTACTATATCCCCAGGAACTAATTCTCTTGTAGGAATTTCTTTTGATTCGCCATCTCTTATTACAGTACATTTGTCTACTATCATATCCTTTAATGCTTCAATAGCTTCTTCGGCTTTCCCTTCTTGAATAAACCCAATTATGGCCGTTGCTAGGACTACTCCAAGTATAACCCACATGTCTAGTAGGACATGCTCTTCACCCATAAAAGCCCATAAAAAAAAACATGCAATTGCTGCAATTATTAAAACAATCAACAATGGATTATTGAACTGCTCCAAGAATCTAATTAGGGTGCTTTTTTTCTTAAATTTTATTTCATTATGCCCATATTCTTCAATTCTTGATGCAGCTTCTTTGGAGGAGAGGCCTTCCGTGGTTGCACTCAACTTCTTTAATGTATCTTCAGTACTAAATTTACACCAATCTAATTTCTCCACCAACACCCCTCCCTTATTTCATATTACAAAGGTTTTCTCTATTTTCATTTATAAAATTTTGCATATACTAATTTTTACATATGTTTATTTTAATTTTATTATTTAGATTCTTATATATAGCCCATTATGCAAGCATATTTAAAGTAACTACTATACCAAAGTTTAAGAATTTAGATTCCAAATATTTTAAATTTAGAAGATAGATCTTCCAAAGGGATTGTTGATTCTATCTTAATAATTTATTCTATAACATATTCAATGGCCGCCTATATATTTATCAGCGGAGGGCTTAAATATCAAAATACTTTTATAATTTTAATTTTCATCATGTTTGTACCGTTTCTTGTATCTGCTATTCTTACCAAATTCTATCTTAAAAGACCACTTTTATAATTTGGAATAAATAAAGGGACAGGTATCAAATATTATTTGGCATCATATTTCTATCCTTTTACAGCCGCTGAACTTAGAATAATTTTTGCACAAACCGATAACGAACTACTAGGAGTTCCTTTTGGATTACCTGGGCTGCTATCATTATTTATGATTTCAGTGGTATTCTTATGGAATCTAAAAAGAAGTTATCTTAAAGATTTCTAAAATAGCTTTTTCTAAAATGTCAATAGATTTAAGATATTCATCAATGTCAACACACTCTTTATCTGTATGATCCAAAGATGAGTCACCTGGACCGTAAGTAACGATATTTTCTGTTAGCCCAACTAGAAGATTCATATCAGACGTCCCTGTTTTTTTCTTATATCTTGGTGTTAATCCATTTTCTCTTATTGCCTTTACCAAAGTTTTTACAATTATGTTATTTTTAGAAGTTATTATTCCATTAACACCTTCAACTAATTCTACTTCACCATCAATTATTTTTGATAATTCTTCAAAGACTTTTTTATATTGCAATCCAGGAGGTATTCTAAAGTCTATAATTGCCTTACATTCACTTGGCAAGACATTGTTTTCAGATTTAGCATATATGGACGTTGGAGAATAGCTTAGAGATTCAAAAATATTACTTTCTTTATATAATTCACTAATTTTATTTGAAAAATCTATGAATTTTAAAATTGGATTTTCTTCTTTCGATGAGGAATGTGAGGCTTGGCCTTTAAATAATACCTTTAACAACAATCTTCCTTTGTAACCTATTGTTATGCCATCAGCCGATCCAGGCTCTCCTAAAAATATAAAGTCTGCCTTAATCTTTTTCATTAACTCAAAGGTACCTCTTGAATTGGGCATTTCTTCGCCGGTAACACCTGCAAATATAAGAGTTCCTTTAAATTCTTTGCTTTTAAATCTCATGAATGCACAAAGAAGCGCAGCAAGAGGAGATTTTGCATCACAAGCACCTCTTCCATATATTATATTACTCTCTTTCTTAAAGGGAAGTTTTCCTTTAACAGTATCCATATGGCCTGTTAAGAGTATGTAAGGGGGGCCTGCTCCAAGTGTCGAAATAACATTCAGCTCTCTGTCTTGTTCCACATTGAAGTTATTATTTTTAAGAAAATCCACTAAATAATCGGAGAGCTCTCTTTCCTCACCAGATGGACTATAAATTTCTATTAGATTTTCGAGAATTTCAACTTCTTCCAACAACTTCACCTGTAGTATCAACAACTGTGTCTATGTGATTTTTATCAATTATTAAAGGAGGTATATAACGCACTACCAGTTTCCCTGCTACAAGACAAAGAACTTTTTTTTCCATCAATTGTGCAATATAAGGCCCTACTTTTTGTTTCATTTCAATTCCAATCATAAGACCTACCCCTCTAAGGTCTCTATATGCCGCTTCGTCTATATTATTTTTGAGTTGCGATAAGAAATATTTTCCATTTTCTTTTGATTTTTCTATAAGTTTTTCTTCTTTTAAAGTTTCTATAGTGGCCAATGAAGCGTTACATGCTAGGGGATTTCCCCCAAATGTAGTTCCATGCTCGCCTCTGTCTAGTTTTTTAAGATCCTCTCTTATCACAGTAGCCCCCATAGGTATTCCCCCTGCTATACCCTTTCCAAGACACATCATATCAGGAATAACATTGTACCTATCTATCGCAAACATTTCACCAGTTCTTCCAAATCCAGTCTGAACTTCATCCACAATCATCAATATCTCTCGTTCATCACATAGTTCTCGAATACCTTTCATAAAGTCCATATTTGCAGGTTTCACTCCACCCTCTCCTTGGACCGGCTCTACAATAATTGCGGCTGTATTTTCAGTAATAGCATCTTGAAGTTTTTCTAAATTGTTATAGGGAACATGACTAAAACCAGGCACTAATGGAAGAAAAGGTTTTTTATACTCCGCTTTCCAAGTTGCAGAAAGAGCACCCATTGTTCGCCCATGAAATCCAAAAGTAAATGAAATAATATCGGTTTTCCCGGTTATTTTCCTTGAAAACTTTAACGCCGCCTCTACCGCTTCCGCACCAGAGTTTGAAAGAAAGGACTTCGAAAGACCTTTTGGAGTAATATCAACTATTTTTTCTAAAAGTTCAGCTCTCTTGTCATTATAAAATATTTCTGGACAGGAGATTAATACTTCAGACTGATCTTTTATAGCCTGAACTATTTTTGGATGCGAATGCCCAAAAAGGCAAACTCCATGACCTGCTACACAATCTATGTATTTGTTTCCTTGACTATCGTAAAGATAAATTCCTTTACCAGAAACGATCTCAATATCTCTCTTGTAATAGATTCCGCTACCATATCTATCTTCTAAATCTTTATAGATCATTTTGAAATCACCGTTCTCTTTCCTATTAAAGCATTATTCAATGGTCTATCGAGATCTCCTCTTGCAATTATCACCCTTGAACTTCCATTATCTATAGCTTCTTTTGCTGCAAGGAGTTTCTTTTTCATACCTCCCTCTGCAAATTTATATGATTCCTCTATTTCTAACGTACTAAGTTCAGTTACAAGCTTTCCATCCTTTAGAAATCCATCGACATTTGTCATTATTATAAGATCAGCTGATAAAGCAGAAGCTATGGCAGCCGCAGCTCTGTCGCCATCTGTGTTTACAATATCTCCATCGTAACTAATTGCCAAAGGACAGATAACTGGCAAGTAATCTTTATCCATTAATATTTTAATTAGTTCCTTGTTGACATTTTCCACCTTTCCTGTGAAATCATCTTTTAATATTTTCTTTTTTCCATTCTCTATTATCTTAATTGATTCTTTTCTCTTAGCTAACAAAACTTTTCCATCAGCTCCAGACAAACCAAAAGCATTAACACCTGATTTTTGAAGCAGTCTCACAAGTTCCTTATTTATCTTTCCAGCCATTACCATTTCCATAATTTGAATTGTTTCAAAATCAGTGTACCTAGATCTAAAACCAGAAACAGATGTAACAAATTTTGCATCCTTCCCAAGTTTCTTAGAGATCTCTGTAGTTTCATAGGAACCTCCATGGACTATGACTATTTTTTCACTTTTTGAAATCTCGGCTATTTCCTTTGCTAAACTTTTTACCTCTGTACCAAGACTTCCACCAATCTTTATTACAATCAATATTATCACCTAAATTGGATGGTAACCGATATACTTTA
>PWMA01000050.1 GCA_003558335.1 Candidatus Methanofastidiosia archaeon
TGAAGAGTATCAAGAGGCAATAGAAGAAGCTGACAGACTCTACCAAGAGATTTCAAACATGAGATAAAGCTACTTTTTTAAATTATTTTCTTTTATAAATAAAATAAATATTAATAATATTTTTTATACAACTGAAACGATTTATATATCTTCCAAAAAGTCTTCCATCCCTATATCTTCTACAACCCTATTGATCTGCTTTAGGGGGAGATTCGTTTTTGTATACAAATCTATAATATCAACCTCTTCAACACCTTGGGCTTTCAAAGATTCTATTACCTCTTCCACAATAAACTTTGCCCCTCTGTCAGATATTATAATCTCTGAATTTTTCTTTAAGCTTTCTATCTCCTTTTCCAAAACTTCTATCTTTTCTAAAAGAGGTTGTACAACGCTATCCTTACTATCTTCAAGTGATCCTAAGTACGTCATAGTATAACTTTTGATTACTTATTTAAAAAGTTTATTATCTTTAAAAAGAGAATATTTATAAAACATTTTTAGCTCTCTATATCTATGGCATTCTTTGCTTTCTTTGTCTATGCATTCACGTCAATCTTTGTAATTGTAAATCCAGTAGGCTCTATGTTCACATTTTTGTCCCTAACTACAGACAAAACTAAAAAAGAAAGAATAAGATTAGGGACAAGGGCGGTATTAATTGCATGCCTTTTAGCAATAATATTTGCCTTGGCTGGAGAGCTCATATTAATATTCTTTGGAGTTACAGTAGACAGTCTTAGAATTGCAGGAGGAATCATCCTTTTTAAAGTCGCCCTTGACATGGTCTATGCAAAGGTATCAAGGGATAGTTTTACAGAAGAGGAGAGAACAGATGCAATAGACAGGGAAGATATATCTGTTTTTCCAGTGGCAATACCTATTCTAACTGGCCCTGGTACAATAACAACAGTAATCGTTATATTTAGGTCTGTTCCAACAATAGAGTTAAAGCTTGTCACAATAGCTGCAATTCTTGTGACATTTGCATTAACCTATCTAATCTTTAGATTTTCTACCCAAATCAACAGGGTCTTGGGCTTAACAGGAACGCTTGTATTCACACGTATAATGGGTCTACTTTTAGGGGCAATAGCCATAGACTTTTTGATAACAGGTGTTAAAAATGTCTTTGCTACAATAATTTAATAAAAAAAGAGTGCCACAGTTTGTCGCTTTGCCTTAACAACATCTTAAGGTATTTTCCGATGTTTCGACGTCTCGAAACGGTCTCACCAAAGTTTTGAAAGAAACATAAATGCTTCTTTCAAAGCCCCAAATTTTACTTTGGTAAAGGTTATCGACCATACTCGGAAGCTCTCTTAATCCAGATGCTTTATACCTTCAGATAGGGACAAACCCTTTTCATAAAGGCAGTGTCAGCGTCTGGAAACAGAGATACACCTAGATGTTGCACCAAGCAAAGTTTCGACCTGTGGTAACTACAATAGAAGTTTTTCACATATTTAAGGTTAACTGTTTTTCAAGTATCAAAACTCTCTTATTAAATACTCTGCAATGCCGTACCCCTTCTTTCCATCAAACTGATACTCGCAAAGTGTTTCATACATAGCAGATTGGCTCTTGCCATCACTACTTACAAATGGCAATCTAATGCTCTTTAATACCCTTGCCTTTATTTTGTGCATCTCTTTCGTTTCATCTGTTATCTCTATATCTAAAAACTCTGGACTTCCGTCTTCTCTGTAGGTAGTCTTTATATCGGCCTTAACTACCGGACGATTTTCTCCACCGATATAGATAAAGCCAGCATCGACCTCCCCCTCACTAACACTTAGCTTTGTAACATTTAGGGCTAGAGTTTCTGAGAACTGTGAAGTTAGCCATATCCACATCTTTGGAGCATTCCAGTCTCTAACACCCCAAGAGTGATCCCTTTCACCAAGGCCTGAAACAGCATATTTTTTGCCGCGGACTGTAAGCTCTCCAACTACCCTTCCAAACTGCTCTAGATGCTCAGATGCAACAGATTGAGATATTTTTTCTTTAAAGCCGCTAACGCAATTTCTATAGTCAAAGATTTCGTTTAAGCCAGAAAACTCAAAATCAAAAGAGACCCTAACTTCTTTATTTAAGGAAAAGTCTACTAGAGCTCCATCAAAGGACATACCCCATTTACGCTCAGGCTCTATCATTTTAAAGGAAAGCCCCTTTGCAGCTAAAAAATCGCTATCATAAACATCATCATCCTTTAATCCAATATAACTACCATCAGAAAGCATAAAAAAGCAGAACATGTTCTTTATGGATTTGTTAGGTTTTAGGCCTATCCTCATAAATCCGCATATGTCATTTTTTTCGTCATAAAAGTTAAAGTAAAAACTCTCACTCCACTCAATGTGAGAGCTTTTTTCGTGTAAAACATCTGTATTCATTAAAATCCCTCTAGGTAGATAACCCCCTCGTTTCCGTCTATCTTTACCTTTTGGCCGTTTTTAAATATCTTGGTTGCGTTACTTATAGCTGTTACAGCAGGTATGCCGTACTCCCTTGAAACAACAGCACCATGGGAAAGAATTCCTCCTGTCTCTGTAATCAATCCCGCTATCTTGGAAAAAACAGGGGTCCAGCCTGGGTCTGTGTTGGATGTTACAAGTATCTCAAAATCCTTTACCTTTGATAGGTCCTTTATAGATTCCACAACTCTAACAACTCCATAAGACACCCCAGGGCTAGAAGATGTGCCAGTTATTTTCATCAAATTGTCCTCTCTTTCTACAGTATCGTCAAACTCAACGCTTCCCTTCAAAAACTTTGGCGGCAGAATGTTTTTGTACCTTTCAAACTCTTCACTTCTCTTTCTTATAACTTCCTTGTCAGCTTTTAACCTTCCCTTTGAAATGTCGAATATCTCCTCCTTTGACAAAAAGAATACGTCCATCTCATGCTCAATAATGCCTCTCTCTGAAAATCTCCTTCCATACTCCATGAAAAGCCGCCTCTCCCTTAAAAGCTCGTGATCAAGGTAGAACCTTTGATTTTCTCTAAATATGAGGTACCTTTGCGCATAGTCTAAAACCTTTTTGAATACAGGTTTTTTTATAGCCCCGTATTTCGTCTTTGAAATAGCTTCAGTTATCTCGATTTCAGCCTTTAATCTCTCTTCTTTTTTCCTTTTCTCTAACTCTTCTAAATCAAATTCTACTGAGTCTACTAGGCTTTTTAAAATCTCTACCACCAGAGAAGGGTCTTCCTTCCACCTTGGGAAATAAATCTCTCTGGTATGGGAGCGATGGCCATAACTTTCCATAAACTCGCTAAACTTATATGAAAACTCCTTTAGCTCTTCATCACGCTCTAGCCTTTCTAGAAACTCATCTGAGGGAAGAGTTTCAAGTAACTCTTTTACCTTTTTGTCCTTTTTAGCTTCCTTTGATAGCTTTGTTACAGCTAGATTTGTCAAGATTGTCTTGTTGTCTGGAAGCCCTGTAATTAACTTTGAGTAAAGCACCCCATGATTGTCGTCTAGCCAGTCTTTTAGCCATCTCTTTAGAATAAGGTTTGAGCCTATGCTGTGCGTTACCATCCCATACCTTATCAGCCTATAATGCTTTAGGGATTTTTTTCTAAGTTTTAAAAACTCGTTGTAAAGCTCTTCATCAGTTAACTCTTCTAAATTTATGTTATCAAACTCTTTTAGATACTCTAGATAATCTTTTGCCCATCTACGGTAAGCTTTGTCAGTTTTTGATATCTTACCATCAGGGTCTAAGATTGCAACTCTAATCTCTGCAAGAATTCTTTTGAAGAGCTTTGCATCAGCGTTAGCTATTCTCTCTTGGCTGTTTTTTGGAAAGTAGTTTAATAGCTCCTTTGTCCTTCCGATTTTTGGATTGTATGTAAAAACATCCTCTAGCGCTTTAGCATTAAAGTAGACGTGACCTTTGTGGAGTTTTAGGAGATTTTTGTTTTTTAGCTCTTTGTAACCCATTATCTTGGCCCCTTCCTTAAAAACATAACTTGAAAGATACTCGCCAAGAAGTGAAAAAAATAGGGGAGATGTCACATCTGCCCAGTACTCATCTGAGTAGCCCCTTGTCCAAAGCGTCTCATCCTTATCAATAGTTGTAATGTTTCGCGATTGCAAAACAAATACTTGTCCTTCGTTTACTGCCCACTCTATATCTTGGGGCGCTTTAAAGTAAGACTCTATCCTTTCTCCTAAGTTTGAAAGTCGCAGTATCTCTTCATCATTTAAAGAGGGTGCAAAAGACTTTGATTTACTGACATCACTTTTCATATTTCCGTCATTAGAAAAATAAACTGCCTTTTTTTTCTCGCTTATTTTTTTGTAGATAATCTCTTTTGAATTTTTGTCAACAGTAAATCTATCTGGACTCACTATACCAGAAACTATTGATTCTCCTAGGCCCCAGCTTGACTCTATTAATATCTTACTTTTATCTCCCGTTATAGGGTCTGAAGTAAACATCACTCCAGAAGCCTTAGCATCTACCATCTCCTGCACAACTACAGCTATACCTCCTTCGATGTGCGAGATGTTCGCATTTTCTCTGTAAACAATCGCCCTCTCATTCCAATAGGAAGCCCAGCAAAGCTTAATGTGCTCTATAACATCCTCAGTTTTTACATTTAGAAAAGAGTCTTGCTGGCCTGCAAATGATGCCTCTGCTAAATCCTCTAAAAGTGCAGATGAGCGAACAGCCCAAAATCTTTGATTCTTATGGTTTGACAGAGTTTTTTCTATAACAGAGCTATTAATTTCTCCTGCTATAATCAACCCTTGGATGTTTTTTGAAGCGAAAGAAACGCTTTTTTTATTGTTAAATTTTGTGGACTTTAAAAGCTCTGATATCTTCTCTTTGAAGTTGTTTTCATCAATAAACTTTTCAAAAGCGCGGGTAGTTACAACAAATCCATCAGGGACGTTAAACCCCTCCCTCATTAGTAAAGAAAGGTTTAAACCCTTGTTTCCGACAGATTTAAAATCGTATTTTTTGATATCGGAAAAAGATAGGACTTCTGACATAGAGACACTTCTTTTTTAGTCAATTTAATTAAATGTTTATAAACTTTTGTTTCGTTCTCCATTAAAAATAAATAACTTGTTTTAACACCTTATCTATGCATGCTCCAAAGAGTTCTCTTTGCACGCTGTGCAGAGGCTACAAAAAGCTCTGTAAGAGAGAAGTCTGTCCCATACTTGAAAAAAAGCGAATCAGGGAATCTATAACACCCTTGATGAAAAAGGACATATTTGGAGCATCACCTTCTGCCTTTTTTGTTGGTGATTGGAACTATCCCAATGTGCTTGTGGGCCCGCTTGTCCCTCCTGTTCATGAAGGCACTGATATTTTTGATCTGCCTGAAAGTTGGCACGGAAAAGAGCTAGACGAGATAATCAGATTTAGGTCTCTACTTGTTAGGTCGAAAGAGTTTCTAAAGGTAACAGACGCTAAAAACCCCAATGGATATCTGGAAAAAAGTCAAGAGATTGTAATGTCAAAAAAACCAATAGATGTTGAGCTAACATTAAAAAAAGCCCCTCACTTTTCTTTAGAGTTTTCGCAGTTTTCTCCTCCTACAGGCCCTTCTGGATTTGTCGAAGCATTTAAGATTACTGAAAATCCCAAAGTTCCAAGGACAATAGATAAAATAAGCTCTGATGACATAAAGGCTTCCAAAGGGATATCTATACTCTATGACAAAGATATAGAGGTCTCCCACATCTCAAAACTTCTCTCTGCTGGCCTATTGGGTGAAGAGAAAAAGAGAAAACTTGTTCCAACAAGATGGAGTATCACAGCAACAGATGACACGCTTTCTAAGTCTCATTTAAAGAAGGTAAAGACATATCCAGAGATAAACAAGTTTCAGGTCTATTACGATGAAGATGTTGGAAATAGGTTTGTGGTAATACTTTTACCCTCAATGTGGAGCTATGAGTTCTTAGAGTGCTGGCTTCCTGGCTCTCTATTTTTAGATACCGCTCTTTCTCCTAGCGTTATATCTGATTATGAGCCTTTTCAAGGAAGAAAGCAGTATGCTTCTCTTACTGCCGGCGCATACTATGCGGCCAGATTTTCTGTAACTGAACACCTTTTTGAAAAGAGAAGGCAGGCTCAAGCCTTGGTATTCATGGAGGTCTATCCAACTTACCACACACCTATTGGCGTTTGGAGAGTCAGGGAGATTACAAGAACGGCTTTAGAAAAAAAGCCAGAGTATTTTGATACTGAAGAGGAAGCATTAAAGAGGGCATCTAAACTCTTAACTGCTCCATTTGAAAAGTACAGAGAAAAGAGCAAACTATTAAGCTTTAAACACAAGCAAAAAACACTATTTGACTGGATTTAAATAATTAGAAAGGCTTTTATCCTTTCATACGCTGATATTTTTAGGTGTTTTAATGAATATCAGGGAATTTATCGCTCATGAAAAGGATATTATCAAAATTGATAGAGAGTTAGAAAGGTTTGAAATGGCAAAGTTAGTCTATGAAAACCCAACTAGCATAATCGAGTTTAAGGACAAAGGATATGATGTCTTTTGTAACATCTGGTCTACTAGGGACCGCGTTGCAAATTATTTAAAGCTTGATAAATCAAAGATTCTTTTTTCTTTAAAGGAGGCGATGGATTGCCCAACCCCTTACAAAGTTTCAAACAAAAACCCTTTCTCAGAAATTAAAAACTTTGACCTAAGGAAAATTCCGATACAGTACCACTACCCAAAAGACGGAGGGGCTTATGTTACATCAGGTGTTGTCTTTGCAAAGGATGAAAATGGTAATAGAAATATGTCTTTTCACAGAATGATGGTAACAGGAAAGGATACCTTCACAATCAGGATAGTTCCAAGACACCTTTTTGCCATGTACAACGAGGCAAAGGCAAAAGGAAAAGAGCTAGATATTGTGCTTGTTATCGGACTTCCGCCTTATGTTTTACTTCCTGCCGCTATGTCAATATCTTATGGAATAAACGAGCTTGAAATTTCAAACTCTCTTAAACAGATGGGGATTGGAAGTGAGCTTAATGTTTTTAGATTTGATAACGGAATCGATGTCCCCACATCTTCTCAGTTTGTCTTTTGTGGCAAAATAACATTAGAAGAAGGCGATGAAGGGCCATTTGTAGATATAACAGGAACATATGATTTTGTTAGACAGCAGCCTGTTGTAAAGATTGAAAAGGTCTACCAGGCAAAGGATGCATTTTTCCATGCGCTTATGCCAGCAGGCTATGAGCATTTTCTTTTGATGGGAATGCCTAGAGAGCCTATAATATATGAGGGCGTGTCAAAAGTTGTACCAAAAGTTTATGGCGTAAGGCTCACTGAAGGTGGTGATTGCTGGCTACATGGAGTTGTATCTATTAAGAAACAGAAGGAAGGCGATGGTAAAAACGCCATAATGGCTGCTCTTGCTTCACACCCTTCAATGAAAAAAGTTGTTATCGTTGATGAGGATATCGATATCTACTCAGATACAGATGTTGAATGGGCAATTGCAACAAGATTTCAGGCCGATAGAGATCTCTTGATTGTATCAAACGCTGCAGGCTCAAGCCTTGATCCATCAGTTAAAGGCGATGGCACCTCCTCAAAGATGGGGCTAGATGCAACGATGCCTCTAAAAGATAACGATGGATACAAAAGGGCAATTAACTTTTTTAAAAAATAATTTATCTATTTTTTACTTCGTTTTTTATATCTATACGCTAGGTATGAAATCACAATCAAAAATACTAAAATCATGTACAAAGGCAGAGGATTTGTTTTTTGCTCTTGAGTACTACCAAGCCATGTAAAAATATTTTTTGCAAAATCTCTATTTCCTAAATCTCCTATCTTTCCATTGTCAAAGATAAACGAGCTTCCTATGACCAATACTTTTCCATCCCCTTTTTCTGAAGCTGCAACTACTACGACATCTTCTCCACTAAGAGGCTCACTTCCAATAGCATAGGCATATTCGCTTTCTTTAGTTATTGCAAAGGCATTTTCTTTTATTTCAAGCGAGGCTGGTCTGTAAAGGCTTATTGCAAAAACATCTTCTGTTGTCGGATGCTCAGCAAAATGGCGAAAAACTGGCATACCGCAACACCCCTCGGAACCATCTACTATATTTTTCATTACTCTTATTCCAAAAGGCTCTAGAAATAAATTAATAGAGTCTCTTGTTGCGTCAATCATGCCTATCTCGTTTGATACAAGTAAAATAACGCTTCCTCCATTTTCAACAAATCTTTTGAGAGCATCTACTTCACCGCTATCAAAAGGATTGTCAGGGTCCCACATTAGGACGATGTCAACACCAGTAAGCGATTGATCTGTAAAAGGAACATCGTTTACCCTATAGTTAAAACCCATTTCTGAAAGCTCATCAAAAAGAAACCTCGCACTAGTTTCAGGATTTCCCCACCAGTTGTCTGAATCGTGATACCTATCAACAAGTATTGTACTATCTGCAGAAACTAAAGTTACAGACAATAACAATATAGAAATAACTATGAGAAACCTCTTCATATAACCAACTGTATATTTTTGTTTATAAATATTTATTAATTTTATCTATCAAAAAATCTTCTCTGCACCATAATGCAGCTGTCATAGACAACATCTATTCCATTACTCTTGCAAAAAGATATCGCCTTTTCAGATTCAGAACCAGGCTGCATCCAGATCTTGTCGATGCCATATTCCTTACACTCTCTTACCACAGTCTCTGTGATGTTTGGCGGAACTACAGTATTTACGACATCTACTTTTTCATCTATCTTGGAAAGTGAGTGGTAGCATACATCACCCTCTACAGATTCTGCATTTGGATTTACAGGTATGACGTTATACCCTGCATCCCTTAAATCTCTGTATATAATGTTCCCATACTTATTTCTGTTGTCTGACGCCCCAACTATGGCTATTATATTTTTTTTATCAAGAAAAACTTTCATATTCAGGTAAATCACATCCTTCCAAGCTCTTTTTCAAGTCTATCCATGGCCTCAGAAAGGGCGCTTTTGGGGACATCGGCAAAAGAAAACCTTACATACCCATCCCAATCCTTTCCAAAGGATATCCCTGGAACACACAAAACCTTTGCAACCTTTAATAAAAACTTTGCAAACCCTAATGAGTCCATTCTATATGAAGAGACGTCTGAAAATGCGTAGTATGCTCCTTCAGGAAGATTTGATGGTAGCCCAATCTCATTTAGCCTCCTTAAAACAAAATCTCTTCTATTTTTGTACTCTTCAGTTGTGGCTTTTACAAAGTTCATTGAAGTAGTATCTTCTACAGCTTTTAGCGCTGCAACTTGAATGAAGTCAGGAGCGCTTACAACTAAGCTATTGTGTATCGGCAAGATGTTGTTTATTATGTCCTCTGTTGCATGCATGTATCCTATCCTCCAGCCGGTCATGGAATAGGCCTTTGAAAACCCTGATAATGTGATAACATTATCCTTTCCATACTTTGCGATACTTTCATGCTGTTTTTCAAAAACAATGTACTCATATATCTCATCTGAAATTACTAAAAAATCTTGGTTTACCGCCATATTTTGAAGTCTTTTGAGTTGCCTGCCTTCATAGATTTTTCCGGTAGGATTGTTTGGAACGTTTATTAACATTGCTTTAGTATTTTCATCCACTAAGTCCTCTATAGCCTCCAAATCAAGTGCAAAGTCTCCTTCTCTACAAGGAACTTCAACTACATCTGCCCCAACAAACTCTGACATAATTCTAAAAAAAGGGTGAGAAGGGGTCGGGATTATGACTTTATCCCCTCTCTCTACATAAGTTAAAAGCGAGGCAGATATTCCTTCGCTTACTCCAACTGTTACAAGTATCTCTTCAGGTGTGGCATCAATTTTATTGTAGTTTTGCATCTTGTTTGATAAGGCTACCCTTAACTCTTCAATTCCACGGGAGAGGGTGTATTTTGTATGCCCTTCATCAAGAGCTCTCTTTGCAGCGTTTATTATGGGAGGGGGAGTTTTAAATACAGGCTTGCCTTGGCCCATATTTATTAGCCCATCCACCTTCTTAGCTAGCTCATTCATCTCCTCTATGCCTGACAATTTAATTTTAGAAACACCTGAAGCTACCTTTACCATACATTTTAATTTGTATGGTTTATATTTAATGATTTCGGTATAACCTTAAAAGCAAAGTTTATCTATTTTTAATCATGATAGCAAGCATAATAGGCGCTACAGGATACACCGGAGGGGAGCTACTAAGGCTTCTTTTAAATCACAAGAAAACTGAACTTGGTATTTTGACCTCAGAAAGCTATGTCGGTAAAAAGGTATCAGATGTCCATCCACATCTTAGCGATTTTATTGATCAAAGTTTTGTAGCCTTTGATGCAGAAGAGGTAATAAAAGGCTCAGATGTAATATTTGCAGCGTTGCCGCACGGCGCATCAAATGAGATTATCTCTAAAATTTACTCTTTAAATGAAGATACCACACTTATAGATTTAAGCGGGGACTTTAGATTTGATGACCTGTCCGTTTATCAGGAGTGGTATAAGATAGCCCATAGCGATCCAGAGCTAAATAAAAAGGCTGTCTTTGGACTTCCTGAGATCTACAAAGAAAAAATAAAAAAGGCAAAATTAGTAGCAAACCCTGGGTGCTATCCAACAAGTGCAATATTGGGCGCTGCTCCACTTTTAAATGAAAAGCTTGTAAAAAAGGATGTAATAGTCGATTCAAAATCTGGAGTTTCTGGGGCAGGAAAAAAATTAACATCTGTCACACATTTTCCAGAGGCAAATGAAAACTTCTCTGCATATGGGGTAGCAAATCACAGACACTCTCCAGAGATTCAACAGGAAATGGAAAAACTTTTTGGAGGAGGTGTAAATCTCTCATTTACTCCACATCTTGTTCCAATTAACAGAGGAATCCTAACAACAATCTACATGAACTTAAATAATTTTATGCAAACATCTGAAGTCTTAGACCTATTCAATGATTTCTATAAAGACGCCCCATTTGTCAGAGTCTTAGAGGAAGGAAAGCTTCCACAGGTAAAAGCAGTTTCAGGCTCAAATTATTGTGACATAGGGGTAAAATCAGATAAGAGAACTGGAAGAGTAATTGTTATAACAGCAATTGACAATCTTGTCAAAGGAGCTTCAGGGCAAGCAATACAGAATATGAATATAATAATGGATTTTGATGAAAGAGAGGGACTCAAAGTAGTTCCACTATATCCTTGAGGGAAAAAAATGTTTGATGAACTTTACAATAACCTAGATGTTATTAAGGAACTTAACGGCAAGCTAGTTGTTATCAAATACGGTGGCCACGCCATGAAGGACGAATCTCTAAAAAAGGCATTTGCTAGGGATATTTCCATTATAAAGAGCTTGGGAGTTTTGCCAGTCATAATCCATGGCGGCGGGCCAGAAATAACCTCAATGCTTGAAAAACTTGGTATAAAATCTGAGTTTTATAAGGGACTTAGAATTACAGATAAAGACACGATGAAGGTTGTCGAGATGGTCTTGCACGGCGTTGTCAATAGGGAGCTTGTTACTCTAATCAATAAAGAAGGAGAGTTTGCTGTTGGCATATCTGGAAGGGATAGCAGCATGGTTGAGGCAGAAAAAAAGACCTTTGAAGATGTTGACCTTGGTTTTGTTGGTGAGGTAAGGTCTGTTAACACCTGGCTTTTATGGAACCTTCTTGATGAAGGGTATATCCCTGTTATCTCTTCAATCGGTGAAGGCGAAGACGGAGGGTACAATGTCAATGCCGACGAATTTGCATATTCAATAGCTGCTGCAATGGGGGCAGACAAACTTTTATTGATAACAGATGTGGATGGCATCTATCTAAATCCAAAAGACCCTTCAACTAGAGTTCCTCTTTTAAATGAATCAGATGCCAATGATATGATTCAAAGTGGAAAGATATCTGGGGGAATGATTCCTAAGGTATTGTCATCTATTTCAGCACTCAAAGAGGGGGTTGGCGAGGTTCATATTATCAAAGGAGATTTAAAAAACGCTTCGCTCAAAGCTCTAATAGACCCTAAAAACACTGGAACTATAATAGTCCTATGACTTTTCACTAACTCTAACTGACTCTATAACTAAGACTCCGCTAGATTTTTCTTTTAATATTTTTGATTTTTCAATTACAAGCTTTTTTTTAAATATCGGGCAATCTGTAACAAAAGTTTCATATTCTCCTCCCTCACCTGCCACGTGAACCCCATACTTACTATTCAAAAACTTTAATCTTTCTAGCAGTTTTCGATCGATTACCTTTCCTAAAAAGGATTCGTCAAGTCCAAGGGCAGAAACAGAGACGATGACAACGCTAAATCCCTCTTTAATAAGAGACTCCATATATCTAACTGCATCAATCTTCCATAAAGGCGCATAATGGAACAACCCATAACGGTCAGCTATCTTCTGTATCCTTTCCCTCTGATAATTTGATTCTATGGCACCTGTAACAATACCCTCAATCCCTTTTTCTTTTACGAGTTCAGAGATTATCTCTTCTAACTCTTTTACTTCCTTCTCTTTTTCACCCTTGACACGTTTTATTATAAGAGGGATTTCCATAGCTTCAGCTTGAAATTTTGTCAAAGATATGTTTGGCACATGAAACATATAGGAATCATCCCTTTCTGACTCAAGAGATAAAAGGCATAGAACTTCGTGACCTTCCTTTATTGCAAGATGTGTTGCAAAAAGAGAGTCTTTTCCACCAGAAAAAAGAGATACCATCTTCATAAGCCAAATTGTCTCATAAAATTTATATACTTTATGTGATAATATAGTTTATGAAGAAACTTATAGGGTACTCTGTATTAGGAATTCTAATTTTTTCAATATTTTCTCCTTTAGTTTTTGCTGAAAATCAGGACATTCTGTTTTACGGCAAAAGCCTTGGGGCAATTGAAGATTCAATTATGGTTAACTACAACATCACTAAGACTCAGCAGATACCTCAAAATCTCTCTCCTTATAGCGTAGTTGCCTTGATAACTCCTGAGAGGACTATATCTACTTCGGAAGTCTCACGATTGCTTGACTATGCCTACGATGGCGGCGCACTTGTTGTTATAGGTGAAGATTTTACCGAAGCAGCCTCTATATCTCAGTTAAATCGGCTTTTATCCTCTTTGAATATAACTATTAATATAGATAGATTGTATGATGATGTCAACAACGTTGATTTTAACACCCGTGTTTTAATAAGAGGGGATAGGAACTATCTACCTACAAGAGGTGTTTCTAAGTTCGTTTATCCAAGCGGGGCCACTCTAAGAGGAACATTTGATTCGATTTTAAGAAGTAACACCACTTCCTACTCAAAGAACTATGACGAATTTGAGTTATATAGTAGAGGCCACAGACCTCCTGTTTCTGGATATGTAAGACATGGTGATGGCATTGTTATAATTGTAGGTGATAGATCTCTATTTGAAGATACATTTGTAGTTCAAGAAGATAACGCTCTTTTTGCCTTAAATCTATTTGACTTTGCCGCAGGAAATAACTATCTTATCTTTGAGAGAGTTCAATATAAACAGTACTATGATGAAGATGTAGAGGAATTTCTACCAAAGTTTGAACTAATGAAAAATGAAGGGTTTTCTGAGCTTAAACCAACTCAAACAAATAGGATAAACTCTTGGATTAGCCAGGCTGAAAACAGCTACTCTTTTGGACTTTACAGGGATGCATACAACACTATATTACGTGCAATAACTCTCTTTGAATCTGAAATGAAATCACTTGACGATGAGTTTTATGAAAAACTAGATTTAGCAAAACAGTATGAACTTGAAGCTAGAAGAATTGGAATATCTGTGGCAGACCAGGCAGTTTTCGATGAAGGGGTATACTATCTCAATCAGGCCGAAAAAGAGACTAATCTTGTCAAGAGAACTGAACTAATAGACAATGCCCTAGATATACTTGAAAAATTTGGTAAAAGGGATATTCAAAAAGCAAGGACAGAAATTGATACTGCCAATAGCAAGTTAAGGGACGCTAGAAGGACACTCTTCTATGACTATGATGTTAAGAGAGCAGAAGAGTTTTTAATTGAAGCAAAAGTTCACTATAACGAAGGAGAGTATCCTGAAGCTACATTTAAAGCAGAAGAGTCGCAGAGGTACTCTGAGAGAGCAATAAGGAAATACAACATATTTAGGGTAATAATCGGGCTCGGACTTTTATTGGTCGTACTCTTATTTATGATTTTGACCAAGAGGATTTTATCATGGAGAACAGAAAAGGAAAAATAACTTCTTTTTATAAAAATGAAGTTTTTCCAACAATTATAGAAAATAAAAACCTTATCTGGATATCCCTGGCTCTATTCTCTTTTGGCATAGTTATAGGATTTTTTATATTTGACAGCTTTTTGGCACAAAATCTTGAGCTACTTGATACCTTCTTTGAAGAACTATTTGAAGGAGTGGCACCTATAGAAGAGCTTAGCCCAATTGAACTAACATTTACTATATTTTTTATTAATATTAGGACCTCATTTTTCATAATTGTATTGGGTGCTATATTTGGAGTCTTTCCATTTTTGTCTCTTTTAGCAAACGGCATGCTTGTGGGGCTTCTTTACGGAAGGCTTCTTTTTGAAGGTGGCAGCACTTTGGTATTTTTAATGGGCATTGTTCCTCATGGAATCATAGAGATACCGGCAATAATGATTGCTGCATCCCAAGGATTTAGTATAGGAAAAGAGTTTATCTTTCCTCCACAAGGAAAAACTCGACCTGAGTCGCTTAGACATAACATTGTCAAAGGATTAAAGCTATTTGCCTTATTAATACCTCTCTTAATTGTTGCAGCCTTTGTTGAAGTCTATGTCTCTGCTCAACTTCTTGGACTAAACATTTGATATTAGTTATATTTATAAACAAGTGTTTTTTAGACAATATAAGCTATTGGTGTAACAATGAGTTCAAATTCTTTTCTTTCTCAAATCTACTTTGATAACAGCTTAATGTCATACCTTATATTCTTTTTAACAGTCATAGTTTTTTTAATTTTAGCAAAAATGTTATACTACTTTTCAAAGAAACATTTGAAAAAAACGTCTAAGAATAAAGAGTCTAAATTTTGGAACGTCTTTATAGATATGATGGAAAAACCCCTTGTAGTGCTACTATTCTTAGTTGGAATAAACTTTGCATGGAGTTTTCTCTCATTCCCAAACTATCCTTTAATCTCACAGTACTTTAGCGGCATAATGTATGTTGCCTTAGCACTTGGAATAGCTTGGTTTATATCAAAACTCATAAATTCACTGATTGAAAACTATTTTATTCCCTTTAAAGAAGAAAACAATATAGGATTAGACGATCACCTTTTGCCGATAATTAGAAAGTTTATACTTGCAATAGTTTTTGGAATTACAATAATTACTATCCTTGGGAGATTTGGCCTTGAAATTGGACCCTTATTAGCAGGTCTTGGTATAGGAGGGCTTGCACTTGCACTTGCCTCAAAGGACATAGTTAGCAATTTATTTGGCTCAGCAACAGTTTTGTTTGACAAACCGTTTGTTATAGGAGATAGGATAAGATTTTCCGGATACGACGGATTTGTAAAAGAGATTGGGGTTAGAAATACTCAAATAGAGACATTTGAAGGGACCTTTGTTTATATACCAAACTCTAAATTTACCCACACAGAAGTTGAGAATGTCACAAGATGGTGGGCAAGAAGAGTTAACATGACGATCGGCCTTACGTATGGCATGGACTCTCAAAAGGTCAAAAAAGCCAAAGAACTCATTAAGGAAGCAATATTTTCTGAAGAAGGTACTTCAAAAGATCAATATTTGATTAACTTTACAGAGTTCGGAGACTTTTCCAAAAATATCTTGGTAATATACTGGATAACAGACAAACCCAAATATTTTGAAATACTTGATAGAATAAATATCAAAATAATGGGGTCCTTTGAAGAAAACGGAATAGAGTTTGCGTTCCCAACACAGACAATTGAACTTGTTAAATAAATTTTTACTTTCCCTTTATTTTGAAAATTAATGCAAATTCTTTTAAAGGACGAAAATGAACTTTCTTTATGACGAACAGAGAAAATCGTCGGCAAAGAGATGATTACAAGAGCGAGGGTGCCGAAAAACCTTTTGACGTTGTTCACAAAAACATTGATCAACCAATAAGTCTAGTTTTAAAAGACGGCAGAAAAATAGATGGAACTTTAGCAGGTTATGACCTTGAGCTAAATCTTGTTATGCAAAATGTAAAGATCCTCCGTGGCGAAGATGTTAAAGAAAAGGAACTAATAATAGTTAGAAGGAACAACATCCTTGCAATCGGGGACCATATATTGTCTTGATTATATATTTTCTTTTAGGAATATTCCCTTATATACAGATTCATCTGTCAAGGTCCTCATAAATACTAGTTGAAGTACTCTAGCGTTTTTGTAAATTTTTATCCCCTTTGGATTGTTTACTGTAAGCAGTGACTCACTTCTTCCACTATAACCTCTATCCCATACAGCAGTTCCAACGTTTGCACCACACCTTAATAGAGTTGAGCGAGGTCGACCAAAAGCAATTAAATTTTTTGGTATGTTAACAATCTCATTATAGACTATCTTGTAAGAGCCTTTTTCAAGAAAAACAAAGTCATCAACAAATTCTATAACTTCTGTTTCAGAAAGCTTTCTTTTTTCATTACTAAAATCTACAGCACCTTCAGAGTTTATCTTATGAATCTCTCTAACAGTCATGTCAAATCCGTTTGGAGTTACTTGGACATTCTGATCTATAAAGTTTTCAACTAAATTGTTTTTTGATATAAGCTCTTTAATCTCGTTACCTGTTAAAACACAACTTTCCATAAAAGTCCTTAATTGAAAACCTTTTATGTATTTTGGGTTGAAAGTTTATGTGGAAGATAAGAGACTAAAAGGTTTAAGAGACCATCTAAAAACTAAGATCCCAGATCAAGACGTAGAAAAAATAATGAAAAGCTACGAAAAACTGGGCGATATCATAATCCTCTCGATACCCAAAGAGCATTATAATCTTAGGGATTTCATTGGAAAAAGTTTTTATGAGAGTTATAAATGCCAAACAGTTTTGGAAAAAGGCCATATTTTAGGAGAGTTTAGGATTCCATACTATAAAAAAATTATTGGAGGAGACTTTGTTACCATCCACAAAGAAAATGGGATTCTGTATAAAATGGATTTATCGAAAGTCATGTTTTCTCCAGGAAATGTTGCCGAAAGAATAAGAATGGCCAATGTATCTTCTTCTGATGAATTAATAGTCGATATGTTTTCTGGTATCGGTTATTTCACCCTTCCTTTAGCAAAGTACGGCAAATCAAAGGTTTGGGCGTTAGAAAAAAATCCAGATAGTTATTCGTTTCTCTTGGAAAATATTAATCTTAATAGAGTTTCAGACAGGGTTACACCTTTAAATATAGATTGCCTTGACTTTTCCTCTGACTTTGAGGCAGATAGAATAGTTTTGGGTTATTTTTCAAACGATGAAAAGTTTTTATTGAAAGCTTTGGATTTAGTTAAAAAAGGAGGGGTACTTCACTACCACAATACTGTCTCAGAAAAATCAGAACATATATTTAAGAAGAATGTTGAATCAACTCTCTTAAAAAAAGATAGAGATATAGAGCCTCTTTATTACAGGAAAATAAAAAAATACTCGCCAGGGGTTTGGCACGTTGTTTTTGATTTTAAGGCACACTAGTACATTTTTCTTTTCTTTAGATCGTCAAATGCTCCAGAGTATGACTGCTGTCTTTCTTGTGCTACCCTCGCCTTTTTTATCATTTCAAGAATTATCTTCTTTTCTTTGTTGATTTTTCGCTCTCTTGCATCCAAAAACAGCAGAAAAAACCCTAGGACAAAAAGAGCTGCGATAACTGCTGCCAATATTAGCAGCATTGTTGGATTATCAAATAGACTAAAGTATATTGAAAAGTAACCACCTAATATAATTCCTAGGCCAATTACCGATAATCCAGTTATTCTTTTTATCATCAGAAATCTCCATCGATGTTTTTTCCTATCCTTCAATGTTTTTATGATTTATGGTAAAATAAACCTTTCTTTTTAAAAACTAGATTATATTTTCCGATAACCATTTTAAACAAAAAAATCTATCCTTTTTGTGTGTAAACATAAAAATTATGAAGTTCTTAGAAAAAGAGGAAGGCAAGAGCTTAGAAAGTGTAAAAGTTGCGGTGAGATATATAAAACTGTAATAGATAAAGAAGCATTGATTAAAGTAAACGCTGTTGTCTCTTACTTTGAAGAATCAAAAAAAGTATTGTTTGATGCACCAGAGGATAAAATCTTTCGAATTGGTGATCTGTTAGAGATAAATGGTAAAAAATACTATGTAAATCACATAGGCGCTAAAAGAAAAGTAGAGTTTGCACCTGCTAAAGATATAAACACACTGTATTTGATCCCTGAAGATCTTCCTGTGGTCCTTAAAATCACTTTAAAAAATGAACGCAGTCACCTTTCCTTAAGAGCATTTTCTGAAAAAGATGAAACTTTCTCTAAAGGAGACAACATAACTATCGATGAATACGATATGATAATCGATAAAATATTGACTATACGCGGATACAAATCCTCTGCAACTGCATCTGACATAAAAAGAATATACTGCACACAATCTTTTAAAGGTGGATGAAGCTTTGACACAGACAAAAAACGAGCACAGGGAAAAAATGGTCAGATATCTTGAAAAAATCAGATATATTAAAAGTGACCCGGTAAAAAATGCTTTTCTAAATGTTGATAGAAGTAAATTTGTTCCTAATCACTCAAAAGAGGATGCATACAGAGACACCCCTCTCCAAATAGGATTTGGCCAAACTATCTCTGCACCCTCTATGATAGCTCTCATGCTTGAGGTATCACAACTTAGGTATGGACTTAAGACCTTAGAGATCGGCGCAGGTTCTGGTTACAATGCAGCCCTGTTGGCCCAGATTTGTGGCGAAGAAAATGTTGTAACAATAGAAAGGGTGCCTGAAGTTTATAACTTTTGTATTGAAAATCTAAAAAACGCAGGTTACAACATTAAAGTTATTCTTGGAGATGGCACAAAAGGACATGAAGAAGATGCACCATATGATAGAATAATTTCAACTGCTGCAGCCCCACATGTTCCGCAGAGTTGGAAGGATCAGCTAAAGGAAGGTGGACTCATCATCGCACCTGTAGGTAAAAAAAGGTACTATCAAGAGCTTTTGGTGTCAAAAAAGATGCCAGATGGAACATTTTCTACATCATTTTATGGAGGGTGTGTATTTGTACCTCTTGTTGGTGAAGAAGGGTGGAAGGAATAATGAGGTTCATAGAATACGGAACCATTAAAAAAAAAGCAATTAACAGATTTGCGCTAGTCTACCCTGATGTTTATAAGGCAGGAAACTCTAATCTTGGACTCCACTATATCTACAATATAGTAAATGAAAAGGATGGCTTTTCAATAGAAAGATTTTTTATGGATCTTGAAAGATCTATAGAAACTCAAGATATGTTGAAAAATTTTAAGGCTTTACTATTTTCATTAAATTACGAGTATGGGGTGGTAAATCTCCTTAAAATCTTAAAAAAGAACAGTATCCCCTTAAGAAGAAGTGATAGAAAAAATCACCTAGTCATCACTGGAGGGCCCTTAAATGTCAATCCATTCATATTAGACGATGTTTTTGATATCGCATTTATTGGGGACGCAGA
Organism: Candidatus Methanofastidiosia archaeon; assembly: GCA_003558335.1. Classification (GTDB taxonomy): domain Archaea; phylum Methanobacteriota_B; class Thermococci; order Methanofastidiosales; family Methanofastidiosaceae; genus Methanofastidiosum. Next base: position 19,747 of record PWMA01000050.1, read on the forward strand.
AAAATCACTTGTTGAATTTCTAGACATTTACTCTGGACTCAACGATCCTAAAAAAGAGATAGATGAATTTAGAGATATTAAAGGGCTTTACATACCTGAGATTCACAAAAAATCTAAGATTAAGAGAAGAATAGAAAAACTCGATTATCATCCTCTTTATGAACCTATCCAATGGGGCGAATTTGAGGAAACATTCAAAAAAACCTTTCTTTTGGAAGTTTCAAGAGGTTGTAGAAACATCTGCTCTTTTTGCCTCACAGGAAATGCTTTGGGGCCTTACAGGGAGAGGAGCAAAGAAGAACTGATTCAGATAGTTAAAGAAGGCCAAAAGAGGACCAAATTTGAAAAGATTGCATTGATAGGATCAGATATGCCATCGTCACTTAATGAGACGATCAAAGATTTAAGCAATTTAGGATTTCAGATTTCACTACCTTCTTTAAAACTTAGAGATATAACTGAAAACACAATTCCTCATTTGAAGCAGGAAACTGTTACTTTGGCCCCGGAATCATCTGAACACATTAGAGCCAAAATAGGTAAATTTTACAAAGATGAAGAGTTTTTCGAAAAAATAAAATTGATAAAAAAATACTCAAAATCTGTAAAGCTGTACTTTATGTTTGGGTTACCTGAAGAAGAAAACAAAGATTTGGATGAAACTATAAACTTTATAAAAAAATCAAAGAAGATAATAAGGACAAAATCATCATTTAATCCTTTTGTGCCTAAACCACATACGCCCTTCCAAGATCATAAATTTGATTTCAACGAATTAAAGAAAAAGGAAAAATACATAAAGTCACATATAAAGGATGTTAAGATAGAAAACTTAAAAGGAGCATTTATACAGTATGTTATATCTCTTGGTGGAATTGATACAGGTAGGTTTATCATAGATTCTTTAGAAAATAATCGAAATTTAACATACTCTTCATTTAAAAAAGCTATTGAAAAGGAAGAAATTGTAATACCATCAAAAGATAGGGAGTGGGAGAGAATTGAAGTATCCTTTTGATTTAAATCCTCTTTTTGAAAATTTAAAAGAATTGAGAGTAAAAAGAGTTGGATTGGTCTTACCTGAAGGGCTGAAAATCTATGCAGATTACATCTCACAAGAACTAAAAAATAGAGGATATGAAGTAATTGTTTCTGGAAACTTTAACTATGGGGCCTGTGATGTATATGATACTCAATTTGATGATAATTGTGACTGTCTTGTTAATTTTGGCCATTCCCCTTTACCTGTAGAAAGTAAAATTCCAATAATATTTGTTGAAGTTGATTTTACTTTTCCATATATGGAGATGTTAAAAAACAATATAGATTTACTTAAAGATCAAGGAAAAAGTGTTGGCCTTGTATCAACTGTTAACTATGTTAAAGAACTCCCAAAAGTAAAAAATGAGCTTGAAAAAGAAGGTTTTCAAGTATTAATTGGCCAGGGAAACAACAGGGTAAAACATCCTGGTCAAGTTCTTGGATGTGATTTCTCATCTGCATCGAGCATCTCTGACAGAGTCGATTTTTTTATATTTGTTGGAGAGGGAAGATTTCACCCTTTAGGCGTAGCAATTTCTACTGAAAAAGAAGTCTTTGCCTTTGATTGCGATGGCATCTACTCTTTAAATGACTATAAAAATAAGATCTTAAAAGAAAGGTTTGGCTCAATTTTCAGGGCAAAAGATTCGAGAAGGTTTGGATTGATTGTTTCATCAAAAAAAGGCCAGATGAGGATGTCACTAGCAAAAATTTTAAAGAAAAAAATAGAAGATTTAGGTTACTCTGCAGATATTCTCTTAATGGGAGAAGTTTCACCTGATAAACTATACGGTTTCGATTATGAATGTTTTGTTGTGTGCGCTTGCCCTAGGATAGGAATTGATGATTTAAAGAGATATAAAAAACCTCTTTTAACTCCAAAAGAGCTTGACATATTGCTTTATGAAAAAGAAGATTACATTATGGATGAAATCGAACAAAACGATCTTTGATTTTTATAGTAAGAAAAATTTATTGATTATATCCAAGCTCCCTAGCCTTTTCAAAACATTCTAACGCAGTTGAAGTAAATCCTAGCTTCTGGAATGCAACACCTTTATTGTGCCAGGCAGACCCATCATTTGGATCTATTTCTATTACCTTTTCATAGGATTCTATAGATTCAGTATAGCGTCTCTGTTGGAGAAGCACATATCCTTTTCTCCACCATGCATCTTTATAATCTGGATCTATTTCAATTGCCTTTTCATAGCTTAATATGGCCTCTTGATATCTAGAACGAGTTTCAAGTGAATATCCTCTGTTGTACCAAGAATGTCCTAAATAGTCTTTTGCTGCTAAATGATCAGGATGCATTTCTAAAACTCTTTCAAAATTTTTTATTGCCCCCTCATAATCTTCTTGAATGTAACGTCTAATTCCATTTCTGTAAAGTGAAAGCGATAAGTAATTTCTTGCTTCTGTATGATTGGGATTAATATCTAAAGCCATGTCAAACTTTTCTATCGCCTCTTCATAATATCCTAGCTCAAAAAGATCTAAGCCTTCTCTAAAGTACTGCTCAGCAGTTGGAGCTATGGCACATCCAAAAGAAGCCATTATTAAGAGACTCGTTAATATTAGGAGTATTATTTTCTTATTCATTTAATCTCCAGTCCATAGTTATCTGGAAGCATATATAAATTTAATCAAATACATCTCAATAGAAATCTTTCAGGGATCTTCTTTGTAGTGGCCAAAACGATAGTTAAAAACATCTGATTTTATTGGACCAACAAATAAAAAGTGGAGAGCAATAAAATAATACTTTACAGACATCTTTAATCTTCCCTCTTTATCAAGTCTTCTTGAGCATACCGGTACCTTTACTTTCCTTAAATAATCAAACTTTCCTATTCTTGATGCTCTAACTGTGTATTCCATATCTTCTGTAACTTTTATTCCCTTATTAAATCCACCTAGTCTATGGTGAACTGTCTTTTTGACCATTATGCAGTGTCCCACCGCCTGAGGCAGGACAAATCGATTTATTTTAAAGTAAAGATTTGCCACACCGTAAAGAAAACGGTCTATTTTTTTTCCACTAGAGGATTTGATATAACAACTTGCTATTGAAAGATCCTTTTCTTTAAATTCTTTAACTGCCTTTTCTATAAAATCAGAAGGAAGAATTACATCAGCATCAAGAAAAAGAAGAAGTTCATATTTTGCTATTTCTGCCCCATAGTTTCTAGCTTCTCCAGGTAAACCTTTTTTCTGTATTATTTTGCATCCATATTTTTCAGCGATTTTTATAGTTTTGTCCTTTGAATTGCCATCAGAAACAATGATCTCAAAATCTTTAAAGGTTTGGCTTTTTAAAGAGGTTAAAAGCAAAGGAAGGCACTCTTCTTCGTTTAAAGTGGGAATAATAACAGAAATCATAGATCCCATCTTCTTGTTTTATTTTCCTCTATCTTTTCATCAATCTATAGTTTAAAAACTTACCTATTAAAATCAAAAATACTATGAACTAGCCCTTCTTCTATAAAAGAACAAGTGTTGCAACTAAGAGCAAGATGTACACACTTGCAATATCCATTAAACTTGTAACTATAGGTATTACGACATTATCTGGATCTATTTTTGTCTTAACTGAAAAGTAAGTTAGATAGTATGAACTTAGCATAGTTACTAGTGATGATAGTACTGCTACAAGTATTGTTATCATAAAAACATCAAAAAATCCCATTTGAGGTATATCTATAATCATTGACATTAAAAAAGCCAGTATTGCAAGCAATGGAAAGAGTAATACATAAAGTACAAATACATAGGAAAACTCCTTTAGCATATCTTTTTCTGGCAGTAAATTTATTTCAGCTTGTCCTAAGTGAAAACTAGTTGAAATCCTAGCAGATAGTATACCTCCAATATTTCCATTTGTTCCGTTAAATAAAGGTGTTAATACTAGTAATAATGGAAAAACATCTATGAATCCTATATTGTCATCAAGAAGGACCCCTGCAAGCGTTCCCAAAAGTGCACAGAAGGCTAAAATAGCAACTGAATCTTTTACTACTTTTTTTCCATAATCGCTATATCTAAGTGAGTAGACTGAAAACACTACGATTATAATACCTGTAATAAGGCTTGAATAAGTCATAAAACCTCTGCTCAATGAAAGAGAGACTATTCCAACTGCAAAAAGTGACAATACGTTTAATATATCTCCTATAGATGTAATAACAGGAGTTGTAACATTGTCAGGATTAAGGCCTTTTTTAAATGAATAAATCGAGATAAATAGTGTTGTGACAGTCAGCCCAATTCCAGCAATAAGTGAACCAAAAAGTGAAATAAAAAATAGGCGCATAAA